>JARXAQ010000155.1 GCA_029865825.1 Rhizobium sp. | reverse complement strand
TGTCGCGATCACGATGCTGGCGGCTGGCCTCTTCTATGCCGGCGAGCGAGCGCGGCATGCGGCCGTTGATAGGCTCGCCGAAGATGTCATGTCCGATGCCGAGCTGAAGCGGGCGCTGCTGCTGGCGGTGCTGGACCGATCCCGCACGCTGCCGCTGGTGCTGGCAGAGGACGCTGATCTTCAAGACACTCTGGCGGCACCAGCGCCTGATGGCATCGAGAACTTGAACCAGAGCCTCGAAGCGCTGGTCTCCAACACCGGCGCCTCGGTGATCTACGTCATGCGCACCGACGGCACGGCAATCGCCGCCAGCAATTTCCGCCAGCCCGACAGCTTCGTCGGCAGCAACTATGCCTTCCGCCAGTATTTCACCGGCGCCATGACCAACGGCACGGCCGAACAATATGCGCTGGGCAGCGTCAGCCGCCGCCCCGGCCTCTATCTCTCCCGGCGCGTGACGGCCGGGGATGGCGCCACCCTCGGGGTTGTCGTGGTCAAGGTCGAGTTCGACCAGCTCGAGGAAAGCTGGCGCCGCTCCGGCAAGCTCACCTTCGTCACCGACAGCCACGGCATCGTGCTGATCACTAGCGAGCCGAGCTGGCGGTTTCTGACGATGTCGGACATTCCGCCGAAGGAGCTGAGCCAGATCCGCGACAGCCTGCAATTCGGCGAAGCGCCGCTGACGCCGGTTCCCATCTGGTCTTTGCATGAGTTCGACGGCAATCCGATGGTGGCGACCGACATAGAGGGCGCCATGCCCCGCCAGCCGCATTTTTCGACCGTCATGGACGTACCGGGAACCCCTTGGACCCTACGGGTACTCGCCCCGGCGGGAGCCGCCCTCGATGCCGGCATCTGGGAGGGCCGCCTGACCGCGGTCAGCATCGGCGTACCCTTGATTGCCGCCGCCGCTTGGCTGCTCTATCTGAGCGGCCGGGCGAGCCGCCGCCGCGCCGCCGAACAGGCTGCTCGCGCCGAACTCGAACACCAGGTCGGCCGCCGCACCATCGAACTCACCGAAGCGCGCGATCGCCTGCAGGCCGAGATCGCCGAACACCACGCCACGGACTCCCGCCTGCAAAGCGTCCAGCAGGACCTCGTCCAGGCCAATCGTCTGGCCATCCTCGGCCAGGTCGCCGCCGGCGTCGCACATGAAATCAACCAACCCGTCGCAACCATCCGTGCCCATGCCGACAATGCCAACGCCTTCCTCGATCGCGGCGACACGGCGACGGCAACCGAAAACCTCGGCCTGATCGCGGATCTGACCGACCGCATCGGCAGCATCACCAGCCAGTTGCGTGGCCTCGCCCGCAAGGGGCGGATGGTGGCCGAGCCGGTCAATCTGAAGGCAGCGGTGCAAGGCGCCCTCTTCCTGCTGCGCAGCCGCTTCTCCGGCAGCATGGACATGCTGGTGATCGGGCCGATCCCTGATGATCTTGCTGTCACCGGCCAGCGGGTGCGGCTTGAACAGGTGCTGATCAACCTGTTTCAGAATGCACTGGAAGCCCTGGAGGGCAAGGATGGCGCCCGCATCGAGGTCACACTCGCGCGGGTCCAGGACGATGAAGTCACACTGACTGTGAGCGACAACGGCCCCGGCATCCCGCAGGCGATCCGCGACAATCTCTTCATCCCCTTCAACACCTCGAAGGACAGCGGCCTTGGCCTCGGCCTCGTCATTGCCCGCGACATCGTCACGGAATATGGCGGCAGCATCACCGCAGACAGTTCCCCCGCGGGCACCACCTTCACCGTCACCCTGAAAAGAGCGCAACCGTGACCGACAGCATCGAGATCATCCTCGTCGACGACGATGCGGACCTGCGCCGCGCCACGCGCCAGACGATGGAACTGGCAGGATATCCCGTGCGCGATTTCGGCGTGGCAACGCAGGCGCTCGCCCAGCTGTCCCGCGACAGCGCTGCCGTCGTCGTCTCCGATATCCGCATGGCCGGCATGGACGGGCTCGAACTATTCGCCCACATCCGCGCCATGGATCCCGACCTGCCCGTCCTGCTGATCACCGGCCATGGCGATATCGACATGGCGGTGACGGCCCTGCGCAATGGCGCCTATGACTTCATCGCCAAACCCTTTCCCGCCGACCGCCTGACACAAAGCGTGGCGCGAGCCGCCGAAAAACGCCGCCTGGTCCTCGAAAACCGCCGTCTGCGCGAGGCAGCCATCGCAACACCCGACGATCTGCCGCTTATCGGCCAGACGCCGGCCATGGAGCACCTGCGCCAGACGCTGCGACAGATCGCCGACACCGATGTCGACGTCTTGATCGCCGGCGAAACCGGCAGCGGCAAGGAAGTGGTGGCAACACTGCTGCATCGCTGGAGCCGGCGCACCAAGGGCAACTTCGTCGCGCTCAACTGCGGCGCACTGCCTGAGACCGTCATCGAAAGCGAACTCTTCGGCCACGAGCCCGGCGCCTTCACCGGCGCCCAGAAAAAGCGCGTCGGCCGCATCGAGCATGCCAGCGGCGGCACCCTCTTTCTCGACGAAATCGAGAGCATGCCGCTTGCCACCCAGGTGAAGATGCTGCGCGTTCTGGAAATGCGCGAGGTCTCCCCGCTCGGCACCAACGACATCCGCCCCGTCGATCTGCGCGTCGTCGCGGCCGCGAAGATCGATCTCGGCGATCCGGACGCGCGCGGCACCTTTCGCGAGGACTTGTATTACCGGCTGAACGTGGTGACGATCTCAATCCCGCCGCTGCGTGAGCGCCGGGCCGATATCCCGCTGCTCTTCGCCCATTTCGCCGCCCGCGCCGCCGAACGCTTCCGCCGCGACCTGCCGCAGATGACATCAGAGGTCAGCCGCCATCTCGACAGCCATGCCTTTCCCGGCAATGTCCGCGAACTCGCCCATTTCGCCGAACGCGTCGTGCTCGGCGTCACCCCGCCGCCTTCCCCACAAATGTCGCCCCCACAGCCCGGCCTCAGCCTGCCGGACCGCATGGAGGAACACGAGGCGGCCCTGATCCGCGAAACGCTGCGCCAGACCAAGGGCGATGTGCGCGAGACAATCGAGGCCCTCGGCATCCCGCGCAAAACCTTCTACGACAAGCTGCAGCGCCACGGCATCAACCGCGCCGACTATCAGTAGCCGGCAGAGCCCGAGGAAGCGCCACCCTTCGCATCCGGGTCGCGCATCTGTGCCGCCATGGCCGCAGCCGCGCGGCCCAAGAGCCCGGTATCGGTGCCATTGGCCATGAAACGCACCCCGGCGCGGCGGGCGAGCGCGATCATTTCCGGATCGCCGGTCATGATGCCCGCCGGTTTGCCCGACGCCTTGATCTTGCGGATCAGCGCCTCGACCGTCTCCATCACCTCCGGCACCGTCGCCTTGCCGCGATACCCCATGTCGGCAGCCAGATCCGCCGGCCCGATCAGCACCGCATCAACCCCTTCGGTTGCCAGGATCGCCTCGGCATTTTCGACACCCAGCCGGCTTTCGATCTGCGCAATCAGGCAGACCTGGTCATTCGCCGTCTCGGCATAATCGGTGATCCGGCCGAAATCGGAGGCGCGCCCGAGGCTCGCCCCCATGCCGCGGATGCCGAAGGGCGGATACCGCAGCGCCTTTGAGAGAAGGGCCGCCTGTTCCGCCGTCTCCACCATCGGGATCATCAGCGTCTGCGCGCCGATATCGAGCGCCTGCTTGATCAGCCAGGGCTCCCCGACCGGAAGCCGCACCACCGGATGGGCCGGGTGGCGGGTGACGGCGGCAAGCTGCGCGGCGATGAGCGGGATGTCGTTCGGGCCATGTTCGGCATCGATCAGGATCCAGTCGAAGCCCGCCCCGGCGCAGATTTCCGCCGAATGCGGATTGGCGAGCGCCACCCAGAGCCCGGTGAGCAGATCCCCCTCAGTCTGGAGGGCGGCCTTGAACGAGTTGACGGGGGCGGGCATGGGTCTGTCTCCTGGAGTTCGGCGCATAGCGCGGCACCGGCAGCAATAGGCGGCACAGTCTCGGCTTGTCGCCAAGAGCTAGCCCCGGATGGCCTGACCCCGCAAGCCTCAATTCATCCCCGCCGGTACGGCCTGACCGTTGAAATCGTCGCATGGCCCGTGATACGGGGACGGCAGATTGCACGAGAGGACGTTTTTGCCATGCTGCCCTGGATCCAGCTCGACACGGCCCAGATTCCCGGCGGCGGCGACCTGCGCCTGAAGAGCCGCGGCACGGAATTCTCAATCATGCTCGGCACCAACGAGCTGATGAACAGCCGCCTGAGCGGATCGGAAGAGGCACTCGCCACGCTCGCGATCGAGCGCATCGCCACCCACAAGCGCCCCCACATCCTGATCGGCGGCCTCGGCATGGGCTTTACGCTGCGCGCAGCCCTCGCCGTCCTGCCGGACGATGCCAAAGTGACCGTCGCCGAACTCGTCCCCGCCGTCGTCGACTGGGCCCGTGGCCCGATGGCGGAGATCTATCAAGGCAGCCTCGACGACCCGCGTGTATCAGTCCATGTCGGCGATGTCGGCCCCTTGATTGCCAAATCCAAGGGCCAGTTCGATGCCATCCTGCTCGATGTCGACAACGGCCCTGACGGACTGACGCGCGAAGAGAACGACGGTCTCTATGCCTATGACGGGATTCGTAAATCCAAGGCGGCCCTCACGAAAAATGGCGTGCTCGCCGTCTGGTCGCAGGGACCCGACCCGCGCTTCACCCAGCGCCTCAAGGGTTCTGGCTATGTCGTTGAAGAGATTCCGACCCGTGCGGGAAAGACGGGGCGGGGCAAGAAGCATATGATATGGATGGCTAAGGCCTGAGGTTAGTCGCCTTCTTCAAGGAGAAAGGCCCCTCCCAAACCCTCCCCACAAGGGGGAGGGCTTAACCCAGTCTCACCGTTTCAGTTTAGCCAGCCCCCCCCTCTGTCACTTCGTGACATCTCCCCCACAAGGGGGGAGAGCGGCGGCGGCGTCTGTCGCTCCCTTCAGCAGCACAAAAGGCGGGCGACAGGCTGGCAGCTCATCTAGTCTCCCCCCTTGTGGGGGAGATGCCCGGCAGGGCAGAGGGGGGCTTTCACGGCACACGATAGCGATAAAACCTCACCCCCAAAGCGCACGCGGCGGCACACCCATGACCGCCCCGTCATAAACAATCCCAGGCTCGCGATCCCGAGCCAGCAACAGCGGCCCGTCGAGATCAACAAACGCCGCCCCCTGCCCGACCAGAAAGGCCGGTGCCATGGCGAGCGACGAGCCGACCATGCAGCCGATCATGATCTGAAAGCTTGCCTCAACCGCCGCATCCCGCATGGCAAGGGCCTCGGTCAGACCGCCTGTCTTGTCGAGCTTGATATTGACGGCATCATATTTGCCCACGAGTTCCGCCAGCGAATGACGGTCATGACAGCTCTCGTCGGCACAAACCGGCAGCACCCGATCAAGGCCAAGAAGCGCATCATCGGCGCCCGCCGGAAACGGCTGCTCGACCAGCTTGACCCCGAGATCCAGAAACACCGGCGCAAGCTCCTTGTACTGGTCGAGGCTCCAGCCCTCATTGGCATCGACGATGATGGCTGCGTTCGGCGCGCCTGCGCGGACCGCCCGGATGCGCTCAACGTCCCCCTCGCCGCCCAGCTTGACCTTCAGCAGCGGGCGCGTGGCTTCCTTCTCGGCCGCCGCCTGCATGCTCTCAGGCGTGCCGAGCGACAGCGTATAGGTGACCGATAGCGGCTTCGGCTCATGTAACTTCGCAAGTTGCCAGACCGCTTGCCCCGCCCGCTTCGCCTCCAGATCCCAGAAGGCGCAGTCGAGCGCATTGCGCGCCGCCCCCGGCTTCAGCCGATCTTGCAGCCCCGCCCGGTCGAGACCATCGGCCACCTCAGGCGCCAGCCCGGTCAGCACCTCGACAACGCTCTCCACCGTCTCGCCATACCGCGCATAGGGCACGCATTCGCCCTGGCCGACATGCACCCCATCCGTCAGCCGCACCGTCACCACATCAGCCTCGGTCTTAGATCCGCGCGAGATGGTAAAGGTCCCGGCGATTGGAAAGCTCTCAGGTGTCACGGTCATCTGGATCGGCATGGACGAAAACCTCCGGTGGCGGGGTGAACGGGGCAAGAGGCCCGGCGAATCGCTCCCCTTGCATGAACAAGCAATCCTTTCTATATCCGTCAACAATCAGACCGGTACCGGCAGCGGGGCAAAAACCCTGCAAAGCCTGCCTTAGATCCCCGCAATGGGCGGGATGAACGGTCGCATGAAGCACAGAGACGAAGCCCGTGAACACGCTGGATTTTGACAAGAGACCGGAAGATACGCGCGTCGTCGTCGCCATGTCGGGCGGCGTGGATTCCTCCGTCGTCGCCGGCATCCTGAAGCGCGAGGGTTACGACGTCCTCGGCATCACGCTGCAGCTCTACGATCATGGCGCGGCCGTCCACCGCGCCGGCTCCTGCTGCGCCGGCCAGGACATCGACGATGCCCGCCGCGTCTGCGAAACGCTCGGCATTCCCCATTACGTGCTCGACTACGAACAGCGCTTTCGCGACACCGTGATCAACCCGTTCATGGAAAGTTATGTCGCCGGCGAAACGCCGATCCCCTGCGTTGCCTGCAACCAGACCGTCAAATTCGCCGACCTCTTGGCGACGGCCAAGGAGCTCGGCGCCGATGCGCTGGCGACCGGCCATTACATCCGCTCGAAGTCCGTGCCGCTCGCCAATGATCCCGGCCACCGCGCCCTCTTCCGCCCGATCGACAGCGAGCGCGACCAGAGCTACTTCCTCTTTGCCACGACGCAGGAGCAGATCGACTATCTGCGCTTCCCGCTCGGCGCCATGTCGAAGGCCGAGACCCGGAAACTCGCCGAAGACATGGGCCTCGTCGTCGCCCAGAAGGCCGACAGCCAGGACATCTGTTTCGTGCCGCAGGGCAAATATGCCGACGTCATCAACAAGCTGAAACCGAATGCGGCACTGGCCGGTGACATCGTCCATCTCGACGGCCGCGTGCTCGGCAAACACGAGGGCATCCTGCATTACACGATCGGCCAGCGGAAGGGCTTGGGCGTCGCCACTGGCGAACCGCTCTATGTCATCTATCTCGACGCCCGCTCGCGCCGCGTCATCGTCGGCCCGAAGGAAGCGCTGGAAACCCACCGCGTTTATCTGCGCGACATCAACTGGCTGGGCGAGCGCACGCTGGCCGAAGACGCAGCCGAAGGCCTCGCCTGCTTCGCCAAGGTCCGCTCCACCCGCCCGCCGACCCCAGCCGTGCTGCATGCCGACGACCGCGGCGTCTATGTCGATCTCGAAATCGGCGAAGCCGGCGTGGCGCCTGGCCAGGCCTGCGTGCTCTATTCGGCCACCGGCGCCGATGCCCGCGTCTATGGCGGCGGTTTCATCGAACGCTCGGAACGTTCGGGCACGGCTGAAGCCTCGCTGAAGGCGCTTCTGGCAAGCCCGGTCGCGGCATAAGCAAAGCGATGTCCGCGACGGTGGAAAGCACAATCCTTTTTGCTTTCAACGCGCTTGACTTTGATCGGACCCTCGCCTTATAAGCCGCCCATCGCTTCGGACGGCGACGGCTTCAAGGCCCGAATGTTCGATGTGTGGCGGGGTAGCTCAGGTGGTTAGAGCGTGGGATTCATAACCCCAAGGTCGGCGGTTCAAGTCCGCCCCCCGCTACCAAAAAATTTAAAGTCACATTCTCTCGTATAGGCCTCAAAAGCCGTGTTCGGTTGCACGTCTCATTTGTGCTAGATCCTCAAACCGGCGGACTTCATTCAATTCGTTTGGATCAAGCCAGTGATTTTCGGGGATGAACGCTGAAGCTCGCCCCAACACAATATCGTCGGGCACAGATCGGACTTGGAAAATGTACTGCCGGTAATAGTCCCAGCGGAAGCGGAGAATATCCGAAGCAGCTTGGGCTGCGTCGGCGGTACCATCGTCTCCACACCAAACCCCGTTCAACAGATCCAACTGCAGTCGCTCTTCTGCAAAATTCAAATACAGCTTGATACTGACCGGATATCTAACCGACCGACACTCGACGAGTGCACACCCATCGGCAGATTCAAGGAAAGTCGCTTCTAATTCGTCCAACGGCGCATAGCCGTCACGCCCTACTAGCTCGAACCGCAGCCGCGGAAATCTGATTGAGCCGCAACTTTCCGCCAGTAGCGTCGCATTCTCTCTGACATCAGACGGGAACCACTCCTTAAAACCCGCCAGCTCGTAGAAATGCTCTGCGTAGACCGTGGAAGGAGATCTAACTCGGAACACTTGCTCGATCGCTAGAACGGCAAGCTCCTTTATCAGCGGATAGTCATGACGAAGTCGTCTCTCGTCTGACGGGTCATCTGGATTGACCAGTGGTGAGGCAAAAGCGTGTGCGATGGCACAACGAGACGAAACGAACAGATACTGACCCACATCCGGCTCTGTTTGCGTCAACTCCTCAAGCCGCCTCCTAGCTTCGTGACCACGTATGCCAGCGACAGAGCTGTTTATCCATTCCATTTGTGCATGGGGGTTAGAGAACTGCACATTCAGAATTTTCAGAAAACTGAGGCAAGCATAAACCACATGGTCCATACTCTTCCCTTCCCGATACAACGCCAATGCCAACTTGGCCTTCTCGGGTAAGTTCTCCGGCAGGTCTGGAAAGTAAGCACGATCGTTGACATCAGCGCTCTCGTTGCCGACGCACGGATGCAGGCGACTCCCCCCACCCCAAGCGACTACACTAGCGCTTTTGTCCTTGGACCAAGTCATTGTGCTCAGTAGCCCGTTGATTGCCTTAGCGCCTACTGAGTGGTCATCAGCTTCTGCAAGTCTTAGCGCGACGGCAGGGTACATCACGCCGCCATCTGCCGCGATGCACGGTGGTACAAGGAAGAAGTCTCGGCCTTCATAACTCTGGATGTAAACTCGGTCAGGCCAGAGAAATTCCGCTTTCACATAGCCGCAGCACCAATTACCGACCTCAGCGATTGCTCCCGAGTATACCTCTGCGACAGTTTTCAATTCGGATTTCAGCGAAAGCATCGAACGTCCTGCCAACCACTATCAACTCGGACACAAACTCGATGAAGCTCTACCTGCCAGATAACCTGAGGCGTCGCCTACATTAAGCTACCGCGCCGCCCAAACCAACCCTCTCCGCACAATCTCCCGCATCTGCGGCACCTCGAACTCCGCCGCCTGATGGCCGAGCGAGGAGTAGAACACCCTGCCCTGCCCGTGGCGGCGCTTCCAGACGACCGGCATCACATGTCCGTCGATCCACGCATCGTGCTCGCCGGTAAAACGCGTCGTCGCCAGCACCTCGTTGTTGGGGTCGACATGCATGTAATACTGCTCGGAGCGATAGGGGAAATCGCCGATGCCGGAGACGAGCGGGTCCTCGGGTTTCACGATATTGACCGTGTAATCATAGATATTGCCGGGATGGGCGACCCACTGGCCGCCGATCATGTATTGATACTGCACGCAGTCGCGAAAACTGTCGCCCGCCTGGCCGTGGAAGCCGCCGAGGCCGACGCCGCCGCGGATGGCGAGTTCCAGGTTCTCGATTTCCACCTTCTCGATCTTGGTCATCGTCAACATCGGCACGATGAGACTGTAGTCACGGATGGCGGGGTCGGCAAAGGCCTCCGTGCCCGCTTCGACGCGGACGGCAAACCCCTCCGCCTGCAGCATGTCGGAGATGAGGGCCGCGCATTGTTCGGGCTGATGCCCGTCCCAGCCGCCCCAGCAGATCAGAGCCTGACGCATGATAAAATCCTTTTTTTAAATAACGGGAGATCAGCGGCCGAGCAGGCCATCAACGAGCGAATCCGAAAGCGGCGCCGGCCGCTCGACGCGGGTGGTAATCGTGATGGTCTGGCCCTGGTCGGAGGCCGTCTGGAAGGCCTCCATGACTTCGAGCACATGCAGCGCCAGATCGCCGTTCGCCCGGTGCGGACGATCCTCGATGATCGCATGCGCCATGTCGGCCAGGCCTAGGGAGCGCCAGTTGCCCTCGGCATAAGGCAGGCTGACGGACTTGCCCTGCGCTTCGCCTGTCAGCGGCAGCAGGAACAGGTCGCCACCAAAATGATTGGGATCGGGCACGATCAGTGTCGCCTCCGTGCCGTAGATTTCGAGCGGCGTATGGCGATGGCCGGCGACGTCAAAACTCATGGAGATCTGCACCACGGCACCGTTGACGAAGGACATCAGCCCCGTGACATGGGTCGGCACATGCACCGGGATCACCTCGCCCCGGCGCGGCTCGCTGCCGATGCGGCGCGTTTCGCGCACCTTGGTGGCAAAACCCGCCACCTTCTCGACAGGACCGAGCAGGTTTACCAGATCGGTGATGTAATACGGCCCCATGTCGAGCATCGGCCCGCCACCGGCCTCATAGTAGAAGTCAGGATTGGGATGCCATCGCTCATGGCCGGGGCACATGAAGAAGGCCGTGCCGCCGATCGGCTGGCCGATCGCGCCGTCGTCCACGAGAGCGCGAGCCGTCTGGTGGGCGCCGCCGAGAAAGGTGTCCGGCGCCGAACCGATGCGAAGGCCTAGGGCACGCGCCACGTCCGACAGGTGTTTGCCCTCGGAGAAGGTCACGCCAAGCGGCTTTTCCGAATAGACGTGTTTACCCGCGTTCAGCGCCTTCAGCCCCACCGCCACATGCGCCTTCGGCACCGTCAGGTTGAGAATGATGCGGATCTCCGGATCGGCGTAGAGATCCTCGATCGATCGCGCAGGAACGTTGAATTCCGCCGCCCGGCTCGCTGCCAGATCCGCATTGAGATCAGCGATCCCGCAGACCTTCAGGTTGGGAAACTGCGGCAGGGTTTTCAGATAAGCGCTTGAAATATTGCCGCATCCAATGATGCCGATGCCGACGTGCTGCATGATGGCCGCGTCCTCGCTCCCTGGTCTCTTTAATGCACCATGGGACGAAGATGACCCGGTCACCCCTCCTCACCGTCCCGGCGCAAGAGCCGCAGACTGGTCGCAAATGCCACGGACGTCAACGCGCATTCGGGCACTTTTCCCGAGAGAAGATACAACCGTGCCGGCCATCGTAGCCGTCGTCTTTGCCTGATCAAGGGCCAGATCTGGGGATACCAGATCGAGGGGGCGATCGGAAAACCTTTCGTTAAATTTTAGTGAATAGAATGGCGGGCCTGTAGCGAGGTTTTGTCATGCGTACCGCTCTTATTTCCACCCTCGGCGTCATGCTGATGCTGTCGGCCTGTGCCAAGCCGCCATCCCAGACGCGCAATGCCTGCGCGATCTTCGAGCAGCGCGATGGCCTGTTCAACAACTGGCGGCGTGCCGCCCAGGATGCCGAGCGCGAATATGGCGTTCCGGTGCCGATCCTGATGGCGACGATCTATACGGAATCGAGTTTCCGCCACAACGCCAAGCCGCCGCGCAAGATGATCCTCGGCTTCATCCCCGGCAAGCGCGCCTCCTCGGCCTATGGCTATTCGCAGGCGCTCGACGGCACCTGGGACCGCTATCAGCGCGAGACCGGCCGCTGGGGCGCCCGCCGCACCGATTTCGCCGACGCCATCCGCTTCATCGGCTGGTATCACCGCGAGACGGCGGACAAGGTCAATATTCCGCTCAACGATCCCTACAATCTCTACCTCGCCTATCACTCCGGCCTCACGGGCTACCTGCGCGGCGCTTACAAGAAGCGTCCGGAAGCGTTGAAGGGTGCCAAGCGGTTTACCGAGATCACCTACACCTATGCGCGGCAGTTGCAGCAGTGCCCGGGCTGAGGTCGTAGTTTGTGAGTGATTGAGCGGAGTGCGTGGGGTACCCCCCTCTGTCACTCCGTGACATCTCCCCCACATGGGGGGAGAGTGGCCGCTGGCCTCTTGCCAACTAACGGCATCCGACCAAGAAACCTCGCGGCTGTGCCGAGGCATATCCGCACCCCACTCTCCCCCCTCGTGGGGGAGATGTCCGGCAGGACAGAGGGGGGCGACCTCGCTCGGCGCCAAACAATAAGCCCCTGTCAGGAACAAAAAACCTCCCCGCCGGATCCCGACGGGGAGGTTTGAACTACCGAAGCAGGTAAGCTCAGTTCGCGCTCTGGATCGCCGAAATCTGCCACAACGTGCCGGGACGGCGGACGAAGGTCCACAGCTCCACAGACTCCGTAGCCGTATTCGGATCGCCCTCGACGACTGCGTTAGTCTGGCGATCAACCATATAGTCGACAGCCTCGTAGCGCATCGCGACCGTCGCATACTCGGCCTTCTCTTCGGCCCAGCTTTCAGCCACGTCACCCTGAACGAGCTGAACATCACGCACGACGTTCTTCACGCCCTTGGTGGCGTTTTCGCTGAGTTCCTCGGCGAGATAGGACATTGCTTCCGGCGTCGTGATCCGGCGCAGCGTGCCATAGTCCTCGGCCGCAAAGGCCGCCTGCATGTCCT
>JARXAQ010000114.1 GCA_029865825.1 Rhizobium sp. | reverse complement strand
TCGCCGAGCAGGTCGAGCTGACGCGCGAAACTTGCTCCGTCACGGTAGACGAAGAACAGCGCGATCAGCATGAAGAGCAGCGTCAGAACAAGATGGAACAGCCCATCGCCGGCCGCGATCACCGCCCGGTAGATATTGCCGATATTGGCACCGCTGACGATCTGGATGAGTTCGCCGATCGACCCCGGAGGCTCAATATGCTGGCTCCATTTGTCCGCGAGCCATTCGCCCGCCCAGGGCAGGGCTGCGATCCAGGTTGGCGTCGGTGCACCCACTCGGTTCGCCTCCAAGGCCCAGCCGATCCACTGCCGCACTTCGTCGACTGCATAGCTGATCGCAATGCCGATCGGCACGATCAGAAAGGTCAGAATGAACAGAATGGCGAAGGTTGCGCCGACGGTCGTGTTGCCGTTTACGCTGTTCAGGAGGCGGCGGTAGAGTGGCCAGCTGGCGAAGGCGACGACGAGCGATGCCAGCACCGGCACGACGAAGCCATGGAAGAAATAAATTGAAGCGATACCGATCAGCACCAGCAGCCAGCGGGCGACGGAGATCGGGGTGATCAGGGCAATGCGGTTGGCCGTCGCCTGGCCCAGCCAGCGCGGTCCCTTTTGCGGGTTCTGTTGGTCGACCTGGCTCACAATCGTCTGCGCCCCTCTGCCTAATGCCCCAGCATATGGGGCATTATCGGCTGCGACACAAGCCGCAACCACCGGGGCGGCAATGCGACGCGAAGGTCAGATGTCGAGATTTTCCGCAAACGCTGCGCGTTCCTGGATGAACCGGAAGCGGGCCTCCGGCTTGGTGCCCATCAGCGCATCGACCGCATCGCGGGTACCCTCGAAATCGACATCGTCGATGCCGACCAGAAGCAGCGTGCGCTTGGCCGGATCCATGGTGGTTTCCTTGAGCTGCGCCGGCATCATTTCGCCAAGACCTTTGAAGCGCCCGATCTCGACCTTCTTGCCCTTGAACACCGTCTCCATCAGTTCGGCCCGGTGTGCATCGTCGCGTGCATAGACGGTCTTGGCACCCTGACGAATGACGTAGAGGGGCGGGACCGCGAGGTAGAGATGGTTGCCGCGAATGAGCTCGGGCATTTCCTGGTAGAAGAAGGTGATCAACAGCGAGGCGATATGAGCGCCGTCGACGTCGGCATCGGTCATCACGATGATCCGCTCATAGCGCAGGTCCTCGTCGCGATATTTGGTCCGCGTACCGCAGCCGAGCGCCTGGATCAGATCGGCGATCTGTTGGTTGGCCATCAGCTTTTCGCGGCTCGCTGAACCGACATTGAGGATCTTGCCGCGCAGCGGCAGGATCGCCTGGTTCGACCGGTTGCGCGCCTGCTTGGCGGAGCCGCCGGCCGAATCCCCTTCGACGATGAAGAGTTCGGCGCCTTCGGCGGTGTTCTGCGCGCAGTCGGCGAGCTTGCCGGGCAGGCGCAGCTTGCGAACGGCGGTCTTGCGGTTGACTTCTTTTTCCTTCCGGCGACGCAGGCGTTCCTCGCAGCGCTCGATGACCCATTCCAGGAGCTTGGCCGCTTCGTTCGGATTGTCCGCGAGGTAGTGGTCGAACGGGTCGCGCAGGGCATTTTCCACCAAACGCTGGGCCTCGACCGTCGCAAGCTTGTCCTTGGTCTGGCCGACGAATTCCGGTTCACGAATGAACACAGACAGCATGCCGACGGCCGAGATCATCACGTCGTCGGTGGTGATCTCACGCGCTCGTTTGTTCTGCGTCAGTTCCGCATAGTTCTTCAGGCCCTTGGTCAGCGCGATGCGCAGGCCGGCCTCATGTGTTCCGCCTTCAGGCGTCGGGATGGTGTTGCAATAGGAATGCAGGGCCGGGTCGCCACCATACCAGGTGACCGCCCATTCCATCGCGCCGTGCCCACCGGTCTTTTCCGTCTTGCCGGAAAAGATTTCGCGCGTGACGGTGAAATCCTTGCCGAGCGTCGCGGCGAGATAATCCTTCAAGCCGCCGGGAAAGTGGAAGACGGCCTTTTCCGGGATGTCGCCACCCTCGGGCACCATGCCCGGATCGCAGGACCAGCGGATCTCGACGCCGCCGAACAGATAGGCCTTCGACCGTGCCATGCGAAAGATCCGGCCCGGATCGAATTTCGCATGATCGCCGAAGATCTGCGGGTCGGGATGAAAGCGCACGCGCGTTCCGCGCCGATTGTGGACTTCCCCGAGTTCCTCAAGGCCGCCGATCGGCACCCCACGCGAAAAGCGCTGGCGATAGAGCTTTCGGTTCCGGGCCACCTCGACTTCGAGCAGATCGGACAGTGCGTTCACCACAGACACACCGACGCCATGCAGACCGCCTGAGGTCTCATAAGCTTTGCCGTCGAACTTGCCGCCCGCATGCAGCTTCGTCATGATCACTTCGAGCGTCGACTTGCCCGGAACCTGCGGATGCAGTTCGACGGGGATGCCGCGGCCGTTGTCGGTGACGGTCAGGAAGCCTTCTGTGTCGAGATGGACGTCAATGAAGTTGGCGTGACCCGCCACCGCCTCGTCCATCGAGTTGTCGATGACTTCGGCGAACAGGTGATGCAGGGCCTTCTCGTCAGTGCCGCCGATATACATGCCGGGACGCATGCGCACCGGCTCCAGGCCTTCCAGCACGCGGATCGACGAGGCGCCGTATTCGTCGCCGGACGAGGTCGTCACCGGCGCGGTAGGAGCTGCGGGTGTCGTCACCGGCCGCTCTGACCGGGCGGTTGCTGCCGCCGGTTCGGCCGCGACCTTGGTGGGGATCGGCATTGCCGAAAAGAGATCGTTGTCGTCCATGGCGTCGTTCGATACTCTGTTGATGGTAAAAACCGGATCGTCGGCACCCTCGGCGAACCGCCGCGCCAGGCGTTTCGCGGGTGCGAATCACGACCTGACTGTGCCACAAAACGGGCTGAGGCACGAAGGGCCGGACAAATCGGCTCTGTCTAAAAGCGGATGAGCTTTGCGTGGCGCATTTCCGGAACGCAAGGCTGAAGGCCAGAGGAACACCATCTTCCATGCAGATGTCCACAGCTCATTTCCGCATCGCGGCAATTTCCTGCGTTCTCGTTCCGTTTCTGTTTGTCCCTGCCGCTATGGCGGAGACGCTCGCGCCCTATAAGGACGATCTCTTCTCGAACCAGACCGTTCTCGAAACGGCCGATGAGGGCGACTTCAGCCGTGTCGACTACCAGGAACTGCGCGACATCAACGGTCGTGACAGCATCCCGGAACGGCGGGTCAAGGATCGATACGTCTCGCTCAAGGTTCGCCGCCAGCAGGAGAACCAGACTCTGTCGCTGCCGACAGGCCCTCTGGAGGTGGCACGGGTCGGGAGGGATGAAGGCCAGGCCTTCACCGTGATCTTCATCCACGGCCGCGGCGGAGACCGGCGCCTCGGCATGAACGACATCACCTTCGGCGGCAACTTCAATCGGCTGAAGAACCTCGCCGCCGCAAATGGTGGCACTTATTACGCGCCGTCGGTGCGCAGTTTCGATGATGCCGGCGTTGCGCAAATAGCCGCTTTGATCGAACACGCCGCAGCGCAGTCGCCCGGCCGTCCGATTGTGCTTGCCTGTGCGTCCATGGGCAGCTTCATCTGCTGGGGAATATCGCGCGACCCAAAAGCGGTTGGCCATCTCTCCGGCATGGCGATCCTAGGCGGCGCGCCCGACCCGGACCTGCCGAAATCGGCGGCGGCCCAGGCGAAGCTGCCGATCTGGTTCACCCATGGCAGCCGCGACAGCGTCTATGCTCCCGAAGACCAGATCGCCATTTATCGAAAACTGCGCAAGGCAGGACAACCGGTGCGTTTCACGTTGTTCGAGACGGGCTCGCATGGCACGCCGGTGCGCATGTCGGACTGGCGCAGCCTGCTGAACTGGTTGATCCGTTAGACGCGAGGCCGTTAGACAATGCGTTTCAACGGTGCGCTCCCGACAGAGACGCGATTTCGCCCCTGTCGTTTCGCCTCGTAAAGCGCGAGATCCGCTCTCGAAATCAATTGCTGGAGGCTGACCTCGTAGCGGTTGCCGCCGGCCATACCAAGGCTTGCGGTGACCACACCGGCGGGTCTCAGCCCCCGATGCGGCATAGCCGTCCGTTCGATGACGGTCCGGATGGACTGGGCGGTCTCCAGGGCCTGTTCGCTGTCGGAGCCCGGCAGGATGATGAGGAACTCCTCGCCGCCATAGCGGAACGCGATGCCTCGATCTCCCAGCGTATCGGAGATGGCCGTGCTGATGCGCCGGATGCAGTCATCCCCCGCCAGATGGCCGTGTACATCGTTGAACAGCTTGAAGTGATCGATGTCGAGTATGAGGACCTGGATGACGGGATCGGCAGCACCAGCCTCCCAGAGGTTTTTCTCGACCTGTCTGAGGGAGTGCCGATTCCTGAGGCCCGACAGTTCGTCGCGCTCGGACTGTTGCTGCAACCGATCCTGCAGAAGAGAGGCCCGGATGCGATTGAGGAAATTCATCCGGTCGGCCTGCTCCTGGAAATAGGCGCCGATGGCGAGGAAGATCGAGATTGTGACATAGCCGGTCACCATGCCCTCGAACGCAACGGGGTCGAAGCTGTCGATGCTGGAGCATATACCCAGATGGACCGCGAGCAGCGATGCGAGCCCCGTCACCATGACCCAGAAGCGCGGCCTGAGGCCGATTGCCAGGAAAAGAAAGGTGGCGATATTGCCGGATTGATAATTGAACAGATACGGGCTCGCACTGTCCATCACCGCCAGCATCGGCAAAGATCCGCCTAGCAGGACGACGGAAAGTGAGAGCAGGTCATAGTTTCGAGCCGATGGCCATTTCCACACGGCGAGCGTCGCCAACAGGGCGAAGGGAGTGAAAACGCCGAAACGAACCACCATCAACCTGTCGAGGCGTTCCGGCACCATTGTGGCATCGCCGAAGAAGACCAGGTTGTAGATGATTGTTCCGATAATCGCCCAGATCGGTGCCCGCCGGACCCGCACCCGCGTATATTCCTCAAGGTAGGCGGATTCGATGTCGCGCTGGAACCGCATCCAGCGAAAACCCCGGGCGATCTGGTGCTCGACTTGATTTAGATTCACCTCGGCCACGACGGCCCCCTTTGCCATGCGTTCCCGCAAAGATACGGGAATATCCTAAAGGTCGAATAAAGGGAGGACGCGAGAATTGACCCGTCAGGCGAGAAAAAACCGGCTCAGTGCCGCCGTTTTTCACCATGTCGCTCGGAAAACACCATGGCAGGGGTCGCCAATCTTTCCTTCATGCCTCAGATTTGCTAGTGCGCCATGGAGAAATAGGGGTTTGATCACGATATGACACCGGATGTTCGTCCGCTCGTCGCGGGCAATTGGAAAATGAACGGAACCCGAGCCTCGCTCGATCAGATCAAGGCGATCGCCGAAGGTGTGCAGGGGCCACTGTCCGACAAGGTCGAAACCCTGATCTGCCCCCCGGCCACGCTGCTCTATGTTGCGACCGCGCTTTGCACCGACAGTCCGTTGCAGATCGGCGCGCAAGATTGCCATCAGAACGCCTCAGGCGCCCATACCGGCGAAATCGCAGCCGAAATGATCGCCGACTGCTTCGGCACCCACGTGATCGTCGGCCATTCTGAACGCCGCACCGACCACGCCGAAACCGACCATCTGGTCCGTGCCAAGGCGGAAGCGGCCTATGCCGCAGACCTCACCGCCGTCATCTGCATCGGCGAGACGGCTGACGAGCGCAAGTCCGGCCAGACCCTGGATATTCTCAAGCGCCAGCTGGCCGGTTCGGTGCCGGACGGTGCCTTGGCTGAGCGTACGGTCATTGCCTACGAGCCGGTCTGGGCAATCGGGACCGGCCTTACGCCGACGACGGCAGACGTGGCGGAAGCCCACGCGTTCATCCGCGCGGAACTCGTCAAGCGCTTCGGCGCCGAGGGCAAGGCCATGCGGCTGCTATATGGCGGCTCGGTCAAGCCGTCGAATGCACGCGAGTTGATGGGTGTTACCAATGTCGACGGTGCGCTGATCGGCGGTGCCAGCTTGAAGGCGTCCGACTTCCTCGCCATATACCGCGTCTATGAGGAACTCACCGCCTGACGCCGCAAGGTTGAAAAGCGGGGAAGGGGCTTTCAAAGCCCGCCTCTCTCATGTAAAGACCCGCCAACCTCACTAATTTTGCCCTTTGCGGGCAGGATGGACATTCCATGCAGACCGTATTGCTCGTTATTTACCTCATGGTCGTCGTCGCACTGATCGGCGTCGTCCTCATCCAGCGTTCGGAAGGCGGCGGTCTCGGCATCGGTGGCGGTTCCGGCTTCATGTCGGCCCGCGGCACGGCGAATGCTCTGACCCGCACGACGGCGATCCTGGCGGCCCTGTTCTTCGTCATCTCGCTGGCGCTGGGCATTCTCGCCCGTTACGAAGCCAAGCCGACCGACATTCTCGACCGGATCCCGGCCGCGAACGGAACGACCCAGGGCGGCGGCAGCGTGCTCGACCAGCTTCCGGGTGCCGCTCCCACGACCCAGGCACCGGCAACGACCCCGGCTGCTCCGGCTCCGGTCGACCCGAACGCCGTTCCGAACAACTGATCGGGACGCCTCTCATCACTCCGGCGGGCCTCAGGGTCCGCCGGTTTTCTTTTGTCTGAATTCCGCCCCGCTCACGAAAACTGTGCGTGAGACTATTTTGGGCTGGCGGAATCGAATCTGAAACGGTATCCGGTGAAGCCCATGGCGCGATATGTATTCATCACTGGCGGCGTGGTTTCCTCTCTCGGTAAAGGAATTGCGGCCGCAGCTCTCGGGGCATTGTTGCAGGCACGGGGTTACCGCGTGCGGCTGCGCAAGCTGGACCCCTATCTCAACGTTGACCCGGGCACCATGAGCCCGACTCAGCACGGCGAAGTCTTTGTCACCGACGACGGTGCCGAAACCGACCTCGACCTCGGCCACTACGAGCGTTTTACCGGGCGTTCGGCCACCAAGACCGACAACATCACCACCGGCCGCATTTACAAGAACATCATCGACAAGGAACGCCGCGGCGACTATCTCGGCGCGACCGTCCAGGTCATTCCGCACGTGACCAACGAGATCAAGGATTTCGTCACCGAGGGCAATGACGACTACGACTTCGTCCTCTGCGAAATCGGCGGCACCGTGGGTGACATCGAGGCGATGCCGTTCTTGGAGGCGATCCGCCAGCTCGGCAACGATCTGCCGCGCGGCACGGCCGTCTATGTCCATCTGACCCTGATGCCGTATATCCCGGCAGCCGGTGAGCTGAAGACAAAGCCGACCCAGCATTCCGTCAAGGAACTGCAGGCACTCGGCATCCATCCCGACATTCTGCTGGTGCGTGCCGACCGCGAGATCCCGCAGGCCGAGCGTCGCAAGCTGTCGCTGTTCTGCAACGTCCGCGAAAGTGCCGTGATCCAGGCCCTCGACGCTGCCAATATTTACGACGTGCCGATGGCCTACCATAAGGAAGGCCTCGA
>JARXAQ010000058.1 GCA_029865825.1 Rhizobium sp. | reverse complement strand
TCGCCGAGCTGCTTCGGCGAGCCGATGTTGAAGCGCTCGCCGGCGAGCTCGTAAACCTCGTCTTCGGCAGCGGCAGCCTTCTGTGCCAGCTCGCCGGAAAGGCGGGAGAGAATTTGTCGGTCGACAGTGATGCCGCGCTCTTCCATATGGGCAAGTACCGGCACCAGAGGCCGTTCCAGTCGCTCGTAGATCCGTGTCAGCCCTTCCGCCACGAGGCGCGGCTTCAGCATCAACCAGAGGCGCAGCGTCACATCGGCATCCTCGGCGGCATAGGCCGTGGCCCGGTCGATATCGACGAGATCGAAGGTGACGGAAGACTTGCCCGAGCCCGCGACATCCTTGTAGGCGATCGGCGTATGGCCGAGCCAGCGCTCCGAGAGCCCGTCCATCCCGTGATTGCCCTTGCCGGCATCCAGCACATAGGACATCAGCATCGTGTCGTCGAAGGCCTGCATGACGACGCCGTGGCGTTTCATCACCAGGTAGTCGTATTTCAGGTTCTGCGCGACCTTGAGGACCGACGGATCTTCCAGAAGCTCCTTCAGTGCGGCCAGGGCCGCAGCCATGGGGATCTGGCCCTCGGCATGGCCGCCGCCCAGGAGATCGCCGACACCTGAGCGATGGCCGAGCGGGATGTAAGCTGCGCGGATCTCGGCCGATCCGGGAGACAGCACATTGTCCTGGATGGCGAGCGACACGCCGACCAGGTCCGCCTGCATCGGATCGAGCGAGGTCGTTTCCGTATCGAAGGCGACGAGACCCGTTTCCCGCGCAGCTGTGATCCACAGTTCCAGCGTCGGCAGGTCGCGGATCGTTACATAGGTCGATCGATCGATTGGTTTGCCCGCAAAACCGTCGGCGCGGCGGCGCACGAGGTCTACTGGTGTGTTGCCATTGGTGCTGGCCGTCTCGGTCGGGAGGGATGCGCCATCCCCGGGCGTCCCGTCTGCGACCGGTGCGTCTCCGACATCGAGGTCCGGCCCGCGCGCGGCATCACCCCATTCGACCGGAACGAAGGCCGGCTCGATCACTCCGGCATCGCACGCGCAGGTTTCGGCCACCCGACGCGTCAGCGTGGTGAACTCCATGGCCTTCAGGAAGCCGATCAGCTTCGGCCCATCCTGTGGCTCGAGCACGAGCGCGTCGAGATCCATCTCCAACTGCACGTCGGTGCGCAGTTCGACCAGCTGTCGGGAGACCCGAACGAGGTCGACATTCGCAACGATGTTTTCCCGCCGTTTGACCTGCTTGATTTCACCAGCGCGTGCGAGCAGCGTTTCCAGGTCACCGAATTCTTCGAGAAGCTGGGCTGCCGTCTTCGGGCCGATGCCGGGAACGCCCGGCACGTTGTCAGTCGAATCTCCGGTCAGGGCCTGGAGATCGATCATCTTCTCCGGCGGCACGCCCCATTTTTCAATGACATCCGGAATGCCGATCTGCTTGTCCTTCATCGCGTCGTACATGTGCACGTTTGCGCTGACCAACTGCATCAGATCCTTGTCGGACGAGACGATGGTGACGTCGGCTCCGGCAGCTTCCGCCTGGCGGGCATAGGTTGCGATGATGTCGTCGGCCTCGAAGCCTTCGGTCTCGATACAGGGAAGATTGAAGGCGCGCGTCGCATGGCGGATCAGGCCGAACTGCGGAATGAGGTCTTCCGGCGGGGCCGAGCGGTTGGCCTTGTAAAGGGGATAGATTTCCTTGCGGAACGTCGTCGACGAATAATCGAAGATCACGGCGAGATGGGTCGGCGTCACGCCGACATCGGTGTTGCGCGCGTCCCGCAGCAGCTTCCACAGCATGTTGCAGAAGCCGGACACCGCGTTGACGGGCAGGCCGTCCGACTTGCGGTTCAGCGCCGGGATGGCGTGGAAGGCACGGAAGATGAAGCCCGAGCCGTCGACGAGAAAGAGATGATCGCCTTTGTTCATGACGGCATGGATAGCGCGGGGCCGGCGAAACGTCCATGACGGTTTGGACCTCACCACGGAAAATCCCATGGTTGCGGGGCCAATCGCCAGTTTACGCGTGAAGGAACCTTCACAAAAAGCTTACCGAATTGTAATCCCGGCTTCCCTTGAAAAACCACATTTGGAACCACAAATCTCAGTCATCGGCGTCTGATCACGCCGTAGTCTGAATGAGGCTCGTCCCCCGCCGCGTCAGACTCGGGCAAAGGCCTTATCCCCCTCTCCGGGCCTTTGTCCCCATATTCCGGAGCCGTCGTGGCAGTCCCCCCGCCTTACGCCACGGCGGCCCCGAATATGACGACAGCATTCCAACAGAACTCCTGCATCAAATAGAATGGTCAGCCAGAGGAATGCATCGCCTGCGATCCTTCCTCGACGCCACAACCAGCGACATCGTCGAGCCATGGCCCATGACCGACCAGACTCTGCCACCGAACTGGCGACGCAACTCGCCCGCGGCATGACCCGTGCTTTGCAGAGTAGGGCTGCACGCCTTGGGTTTTCCCCAGGTCAGTTTCCTGTTCTGCTCGAGCTTTGGGACGAAGAGGGCCTCACCCAGCGGCAATTGCTCGATCGTGTCGATGTCGAGCAGGCGACTATGGCCAACACGCTCGCGCGCATGGAACGGGACGGCTTGATCGAGCGGCGGGTCCATCCCCAGGACAAGCGGGCGCAGCAGATCTATCTGACTGATAAGGCGCGCGCGATGCGCGAAGATGCCCTGGCGGTCGCACAGGAGGCGGAGGATGCCGTGTTTTCCGGCTTTCGACGCTTCGAGAGAGAATTGATGAAGGAGTATATCCGCTGGGCGATCGCCAACGCGCGCAAGCTCTGAACCGGACCGAGCGCGCGACGGATCAAAAACAAGCAGAAATTGCCTCGAAACATCAGAGGCTTTGTTCTATCGTCCGCCGCGATTCAATCCTGCAGGACATTCCCATGACCGATCTCTCCCCCATCCTCGCCAAGGCGGACGAAGCCCTTCCACAAAGCCTCGAGCGGCTGTTCGACCTTGTCAGGATCCCCTCGATCTCGACGGATCCCGCTTACAAGGCCGATTGCCGCAAGGCGGGTGAATGGCTGGTGAAGGAACTGGCCGACCTCGGCTTCGACGTCTCTCTGCGTGATACGCCCGGCCATCCGATGGTCGTCGCCCATCATGCCGCCGATCGGGCCGATGCCCCGCATGCCCTGTTCTACGGGCACTACGATGTTCAGCCCGTCGATCCGCTCGAGCTCTGGGAAGACGATCCCTTCGCCCCGGCCATCAAGGAAAAGAACGGCGCAAAGGTCATCACCGGCCGTGGCACCTCTGACGATAAGGGCCAGTTGCTCACTTTCGTCGAGGCCTGCCGTGCCTACAAGGCGGTCAAGGGCTCGCTGCCGGTGCGCATCACCATTCTGTTCGAGGGCGAAGAAGAATCCGGCTCGCCATCTCTGAAACCCTTCCTGGAAGCCAATGCAGCCGAGTTGAAGGCGGATTTCGCTCTGGTCTGCGACACCAGCATGTGGGACCGGGAAACGCCGGCCATCGCCGCTGCCCTGCGCGGCCTCGTCGGCGAGGAAATCACCATCACCGCTGCCGACCGCGATCTGCATTCCGGTCTGTTCGGCGGTGCTGCGGCCAATCCGGTGCATATTCTGACGAAGATCCTTGCCGACCTACATGATGAAACCGGCAAGGTCACCCTGCCGGGCTTCTATGACGGCGTCGAAGAAACGCCCTCCAACATCAAGGCATCCTGGGACAGCCTCGGCCGCACGGCGGAAAGCTTCCTGGGTGAGGTCGGTCTGTCGGTTCCCGCAGGGGAGAAGGGTCGTTCTGTACTTGAACTCACCTGGGCTCGCCCGACCGCCGAAGTGAACGGCATCATCGGCGGCTACACCGGTGAAGGCTTCAAGACCGTGATTGCGGCCAAGGCCTCCGCCAAGATCTCCTTCCGCCTCGTCGGAACGCAGGATCCTGCCAAAATCCGCGAAAGCTTCCGCGCTTTCGTCCAGGCGCGCATCCCGGCCGATTGCTCGGTCGACTTCCACGAACACGGCGGTTCGCCGGCAATCCAGCTGTCGTATGATTCGCCGGTGCTGACCAAGGCGAAGAACGCCCTGTCCGACGAATGGCCGAAGCCGGCCGTCGTCATCGGCATGGGCGGCTCGATCCCGATCGTCGGCGATTTCCAGAAGATGCTGGGCATGGATTCACTGCTGGTCGGCTTCGGCCTGACCGACGACCGCATCCATTCGCCCAACGAGAAGTATGAGCTCAACTCGTTCCACAAGGGCATCCGCTCGTGGATCCGCATCCTGGATGCACTCGCCAACACATGAAAACCTGAGCCAAAAAAGCAAAAAGGCCGGTGAAAACCGGCCTTTCCTTTACGTTTCAACACTGTCCTGCCAGTACATCCGTGGTCAGGGGTGGAAACGTGCCATGCGATGCTTCGGATGTCTGTCCGCCGTGGCGAACTCATCCCAGATCCACAGGATCGCGCGGGATGATGAACAATTCCTTAAGGCGCCTCACATTTCGTGCTGTTGTTGCACTGAACCGGCGCGCCCATCGCTTGGTAGCCTGTAAATGGGTGAGAGAGATGCCCGTTTCAAGGCCCCGTGCATGCAGAGTTGAAGAATCGCGATGATCCTGACTAAGATGATGGCATGAGCCTCGAATCTGTCCGACAATTCTTCCGCGACCACGCCCCTGATCTCTCGGTGATCGTAACGGAGGCAAGTTCCGCGACCGTGGCGCTGGCCGCCGAAGCGCATGGCGTCGAGCCCGATCAGATCGCCAAGACGATCTGCCTCAGGATCGGTGAAGATGTGGTCCTGGTTGTCACAGCGGGCACCAAGCGTCTCGATAACAGAAAGTTTAAGGACCGCTTCGGAGTCAAGCCCCGCATGCTCGATGCGGAAGGCGTGGTCGAAGCCACCAGTCATCCGGTCGGCGGTGTCTGCCCCTTCGGTCTGCCCGCACCTTTGAAGATCTATTGTGACGTCTCTCTGAAAGCCTGGGACGAGGTCGTGCCCGCCGGCGGTGCCACCAATGCAGCCGTCAGGATCACACCGCAGCGGATGGCCGAACTCGTTGCTGCGGAATGGGCGGATCTCTGCCAGTAAAGCCGGTGCGTTTTCGGTTGTTTACCGCGTCTTAACCACCCCTTAAATCGCCGCATTTATTGTGCAATCGGAGGAAAGCCCGCACCGGCTCGAGGGGCGGTTTTCACACAACATCAACCCGGCAGCACGCGAGGGAAGACCTCGCCTCCCGGCCGGTCAAAAAAGCATCTGGAGCAAGACCACCGGAATGGTGAGCCGAGGCAAATCCCGCGACCGCATAGAGCCGAGCTTCGAAGAGGATCGCGAGGATGAGGACCTGCGGCTGGACGCGGAGGATCGCATTGCGGGCGGCCGCATGGCGCGTTCTTCGGGGAAGCGGTCAGCCCCGGCAGCCCGGTCCAACAAGGGCAAAAAATCCCAGCCTCGCAAGCGAGAATCGTCGGGCGGCTTTGGTCTCGGACGCCTGATCTACTGGTGTTTCGTTCTGTCGATCTGGTGCGCCATCGGGCTTGGCGGGCTGATTGCCTATTACGGCTCGCAGATGCCGAGCGCCAGCAGCTGGACCATCCCCGAGCGCCCGCCAAACATGAAGATCGTCTCCGTCGAGGGCACGGTCATCGCCAATCGCGGCGCAACTGGCGGCGAAGCACTCCCGTTGGAAGAGATGTCGCCCTTCATTCCCCAGGCGGTGATGGCGATCGAAGACAGGCGCTTCTATTCCCATTTCGGCATCGACCCCTTCGGTCTCGCCCGCGCCATCGTCACCAATGTGTCGAGCGGCCGCGCGGTGCAGGGCGGCTCGACGCTGACGCAACAGCTCGCCAAAAACCTCTTTCTTTCGCCGGAGCGCACGGTTGAGCGAAAAGTCCAGGAAGTCCTGCTCGCCTTCTGGCTGGAGCAGAAATACACGAAGGATCAGATCCTTGCGATGTATCTGAACCGGGTCTATTTCGGTTCAAATGCTTATGGTGTGGAGGCCGCCGCTCGGCGCTATTTCAACAAGTCGGCACGTGACGTGAACCTCGGAGAGGCGGCCCTGCTTGCCGGCCTCCTGAAGGCGCCGTCGCGCCTCTCGCCGGCACGCGATCCGGAAGCCGCCGAAGCCCGCGCCCAGGTGGTTCTCCAGGCCATGCTCGAAGAAGGCTATATCACCGCCGATGAAGTCAAGACGGCGATGTCCCAGTCGCCGACCAAGGCGAAGCGCTACTGGAGCGGTGCCGGTCAATACGTCGCTGACATGGTGCGCGACGACGTGACGGCGCTGATCGGCAAGGTGACAGAGGATCTCGTGGTCGAGACCACGATCGATTTGACGCTGGAAAAGAAGGCCGAAGCGGCGTTGACCGAATCGCTGGCAGCTGAAGGCGCCAAGGTGAACGCCTCGCAGGCGGCGCTCGTCTCGATCGATGGCACCGGTGCCATCCGGGCCCTTGTCGGTGGTCGCGACTATGCCGAAAGCCAGTTCAACCGCGCCGTCAAGGCCAAGCGCCAGCCCGGTTCCGCCTTCAAACCCTTCGTCTACGCCGCCGCGATGGAGATTGGCCTGAGGCCGGGTTCCACCCGCAACGATGCGCCGATCCGCATCGGTTCCTGGACGCCGCAAAATTACGACGAGAAATATCGTGGTCCTGTGACATTGTCCCAGGCGCTGGCCGAATCACTGAACACCATCGCGGCCCAGCTCGTCATGGAAGTCGGTCCTGACCAGGTGATCAAACTCGCTCACCGGATGGGCATCGATTCGGACCTGCAGAACAATGCTTCGATTGCGCTCGGTACATCCGAAGTCTCGCTGCTCGAACTGACGGCGGCCTACGCTCCCTTCATGAATGGCGGCTACAAGGCGACGCCTCATATCGTCCAGCGCATCCTGCGCACCGATGGGACCGTGCTCTACGAGAACAACTATCTGGAGCCGCCCCGCGTCCTCAGTGATCAGGTCGTCGGCGCGATGAACCGGATGATGATGGGTGTCATCAACGACGGTACGGGCAAGAAGGCACAGCTGAAAGGCTGGGAAGCGGCCGGCAAGACTGGCACCACGCAGTCCTTCCGCGATGCGCTTTTCGTTGGTTACACCAGCAACCTGACCACCGGTGTCTGGTTCGGCAACGACAACGGTGATTCGATGAAGAAGGTCACCGGTGGCGGTCTGCCCGCGCGGGCCTGGCACGACTTCATGGCTGCGGCCCATCAGGGACTGGCGCCGGCACCCCTGCCGGGCGGAGACTATCAGGATCCGGCTCCCGTCGAACAGGATCCAACCATCGGTTCGATCATTTCGGACGTGCTGAGCGGCGGGGGCGAGGAGCGTTACCCAGCCCAGCCACAAACGGCGGGAGAAGAGCCCGCCCAGCAAGGCCAACAGGGTGAGTGGCCGGCGCTCGAAGGACCTGTGCCGCCGGGTGATGTCGGCCAGGGGCCGCAGGGCGCCGCGCCGCGGCGTACAACGCTCCTCGACCTCATTCTCGGGCAATAGACGGTTTTTCAAGGCTCACGAGGCGTCGGCCAGGAGCAAGCCTGGCATGATACGCGACTCGAGGACACGGGGTTGCAGCGGCATGGAAATCGGGCTGAAGATTGCCGCCCAATCTGTTCTTTTTACTGATTTTCAGCGGAATTCCAGCCTTGCAGTCGGAAAAATCGCTTCTTATATACGCGACATAGCCGCAGCACCGCTGTAGCAGATCCCAGACCATCTACGTCGAGGGGCTGTCAGGAATGCCTGATTGGGGTTCCGACGGCCTGCTTCAAGGAGAGAATGACATGGCAAAAGTAATCGGTATCGACCTTGGAACGACCAATTCCTGCGTCGCCGTCAT
>JARXAQ010000017.1 GCA_029865825.1 Rhizobium sp. | reverse complement strand
GGGCAAGTTCCGCCATCGCGGCAAAGCCAGGCTCGATATTGTCGATCATGTCGCCGCCGCGCACGACCGACATGATTTCGAGCAGGAAGACCGCCATAACATTCTGGAACGTCGGCAGGATGATCTTCCCATGAAGCTGCGGATCGAAGAGCGAGGACCATGAGGTCGGCGCAACAGCCAGTTTGTCGGTTCGATACAGCAGCGCCATGTACTGCACCTCGTGAACGGCGCCGCACGGGCCGGCGACAGTCGCAAGTGTCGGTTCGAGTTTCTGGAGGTTTGGAACAGCGCCAGCGTCCAACTTTTCCAGAAGCCCGTCCTTACAGCCTTTCAGAGACTGCGACGCGGTCATGACCGCTACATCGAAGCCCGGCTGGCCTTTCGTGGCTTTGATCTTGGCATAGTCCTGCGAGGCGGAACCTACGGCATCATAGACGACGTCGACACCATACTTCTCCTCGAAAGGCTTGATGATCCGCTCTTCTATGATCGCTTCGTAAGGACCGCCATAGCTGTTAACGATCAGTGTTTCAGCGAAGGCTGATGCCGGCACAGCACCGCCAAGAGCGAGCATAAGGCTTACAGACAGATATGGTTTTGCATTCACCGCGTGTTCTCCCGGTTTGTTGTTCCCGGGAAGAGGGTGACTGCTTGACGCAGGCGGGTCTAATATCAAACGCTAGTCATTGATGCCTGGAAGAGAATAATAGCCTTAGCCCAGCACATAGAAAGCAGCTATCGCGCCGTTGGTTTCCGACCGGCTTTTATGGCCGTGGGCTCTACTTCTGTTCCGTCGGGAACAACAAAAAACTCCGCAATATCGCTCCCCAACGTCTTGGCAATACGATCGAGCAGGTCGACTGAGGCGTTGTGACGTCCCCGCTCCAAGTCGCTAACTACCGTCCTGTCCACGCTTGCGTCCAGAGCAAGAACCTCCTGCGTCAAGTTTTTCAATGTCCGTAAACGGCGCAAATTCCAGGCGATACGCTTGCGAGTTTCCATGAGGCATGGGCATCACCTTGCTTTGATTTAATCTATCGGATATATCCGACATATTTGATTTTCCTTAGTGCTTTCTGGGGCGCAACACGCTTCGTTTTCATCAAGCTGCACCTGAAACATTGGGACTGCGAGCAAATGGAACTACGCCAACTCCACTATTTCGTCGCGGTAGCCGAAGAGCTTCATTTTGCCAGGGCTGCATCCAGAGTTCATATCGCCCAGCCAGCATTGAGCACGCAAATCCAATCTCTTGAGCGGGAGCTCGGCGTTCAACTGCTGGTACGCACAACGCGTCGAGTCGAGCTGACGAGGGCAGGGGCCACGTTCTATGAGCGATGTGTCCGTATCCTGAGCGACATCGTGCTAAGCACCGAGATTACGAGATCGGTGGCTGGCAAGACCGTCACACGGATTCGGATCGGAACTATTTACCCGGCGACCGTCGGTGTTTTGCCGGCATTCCTGGCGCGCATTGCCAGGAAATACCCGGAGATACAGCTGCACATTTCGAGTGGTTCGACGGACGACATCATTCGCAACCTCGAAAATGGTCAGATCAACATTGGCTTCATCCGGCCAGTCGAGAATATCGGTTCGTTGTGCTTTTTCTCCATTGCGCATGAGCGATACCTGCTGGCAGTCGAAAAAGGTAGTGCGCTTGCAGCGCGCGGTGACATCGGGATCGACGATCTGCGAGACCAGAAAATCATCTCCTTTTCACGACAGAACCTCTCCTACACGGAAAGATATTTTGCCGCAAAATTCGCCGAGCACGATCTGACCCGCAACATCGCCTACACCTGCGACGACACATTTTCACTCGTTTCACTGGTCTCGGCCGGAATCGGTATAGGCTTTGCACCTGAATGGACGGCGGACCTCCCAAACAGCAATGTCGAGCTACGAAAGGTGAGGGGCATCGACTTCCGTATTGGCTTGGGGATCGCCTGGAATGCTGAGGATCCAACGACCTCACGCAACGACATTGTCGACATTGCACGAACGCTTGCGCGGCAGGTAAGGTAGCGAGCCATCGTTTGAAATTGATGGCTAAGGGGTGACTGGCTGGCGGCGCCAGCCCATCGGCAGCGCCACGAACATTTTCATCACAAATATGAATCGTTGCGTTGTGACCGATTCAAAACTGTCGTTGGACGCGGACAGTAGAATTTCCGATTCTGCCGAGATGATCGCTCAGCCTTATTCTCTCTATGTCGAACGCACCGACGCTACAAGAAACATGGCGCGGTACTATGCTATGGAAATCTCTGTGACTTTGTTCGGAGAGGCCTGTCTGACGCGGTCATGGGGACGTATCGGCAAGAGCGGGCAGAGGATGACACATTACTTCAAGCGAGAAGAGGATGCGGTGGGCCTGTTTCTCAACCTCCTTCGCCAAAAGCGGGCAAGAGGATATAGACCCGCAGGGCCTGGCATCTGCAAAACCGTCCTCGCGAACAGAAGCTTGGCTGACCCCGCGAGACGTGAAACGCCGGCCGGAAGCGGTGCAGATAGTCTCGATCAATATGGCGCTGTCTGCAACGGATCACCTCGGAAAAAGATTTCCGACGTGCGATAAATTCCCTCAGGAGCGGCAAGAAGAATGCTTTGCTGAAACGACCGATGCGAGGCTCAGGTTCTAGGTAGACGACCTGCGTTTTTCCGATCGCTGGTATTTCCATCGTGACCCGATTGAGCTCCGGCCGCTTCGGTGATGGGAATTGCTGTGCAGCAGACCCGATGTCGACGGCCTCTCTCGCCAAAGAGAGCATGATATGGCTGACGCCTTTGACACGGTTCACAGTGACCATGCCTGACTGTGTTGTCTGCCGCCCTCAGAAGGGCGGCTCGGCGTCGACGCTGCCGTCGTGCTCTGCCGTGATGATTGCCAACTCCGCTTGAGCCAGGTCCAGCTGGGTCTGGATTTCGCGGCGCTCCGCAGCGTCGCATACGTTCTTGAGCTCGGCGCGCAGTTCTTCGATGTGCTGCTCGATCGTCATCATCCCATCTCCATGAGTTTGTGAAAGACGACATCGCAGGGCGGGACGGGATGGCGGGGTCAGGGATCGCGGATGCGACCGCCAGAGGCGGCGAGTGGGGGAGCCGATTTCGTGCGGGCGCTCAAGGGGCGGTCGCGCGAAATTGGGGGGAACCGCTCGTCCTTGAGGCCGTCATGCGGGGCCGTCATCCTCGACAGATCTGAGCAGCTATCCTCCGTTTCCGTATGGCACCAAAAAACCGGGGACGGGCTCGACGCCAGTCTCCGGCTTAACGATCTACCGGAAGATGGCTCCGCCCGATGGGCGGAGCCTCGACTTCCTAGTCGCGGTTCTGGCGGGACCAGATCAGCTGGTAGCCGTCCCCGCCTTCGACTTCGGCAAGGGTTGCGTAGATCGGAGCCGGGAAGCTCGGGTCGTCCAGCTTGACCGAAAGGTAGTCGCGGTCAGTTTGCTCGGAGCGCTTCTGCCAGGCGGCGCCCAGTTCGACGGCGCCCGCGTAGATGCGGAACTGCGGACCTTTGTCGGAGGGGTTTTCGACGCGAGCGATGCGGGCCTTGACGTTGAGGGCGAGAGTGCGGATCGAGCCTGTGAAGCCGGTTTCGGTAGAGGTGAAGGTGCCGATGGTCGCCATGGTGGTGTTCCTTTTGCTGTGTCTCGGGCCGCGCCATTGCGGCCTCGATGGCAGTCGCAAAGACCGGGGACGATCGGGCCGCACCCGCCGGGGTCCCGTCGCGTCTGACGCGATGGGGTGGCATGGGGCCGCAATGCAATGAAGGGCGGCCGGGAGAAACTTTGTTGTCGCGCGAGGAATGCGAACGCAGTTCGCAGGGGAAGAAAGTTACGGACGGCCGTTGCGGGATAACGATCGAGGCGCAGCCGCTCTCCAGTCAGACATGCCCCATTGAGCCCGCAGATGGAGTGTCACAGTAGGGGTGGAAGGATATCGCAATGGCGGTCCTTCATTATCGACAACCACTCGGTATCGGTTCGTCCGCCATACCATCACACGGGTTTTAGCTCAGGCCGTACCACGTTCCGCGACCCGCACCGTGCAATGTCAGGTGTCCCCCATCCGTCAACGCGCGCAGATGATCCTTGACGGTATTCCGGCTTGCACCCGTGGCCTTGGCCGCGTTCATTACGGTCACACGTCCACGCTCACGCGCCAGTTCCAGGATCGACACCGACAACTCCGGAAGATCACCGAGCAGGAAGCGCTCACGATCCATCTTGCGCTCAAGGCGCTGCTTTTGCCGCTGCAGGCTTCGCAGGAAGAACTCGATCCAAGGGTTCCAGTCCTGCCGATCGGTTCGGATCGTGCCTTGCGTGCGCCGAAGCGCGAGGTAATAAGCCTCCTTGTTCTGCTCGACGATGCTTTCGAGTGAGCTGTAGGGCACGTAGGCATAGCCGGCCCGAAGGAGAAGCAGCGTGGTCAATGCCCGTGACAGGCGACCGTTGCCATCCTGGAAGGGATGGATTTCCAGAAAGACCACGACGAAGGCAGCAATGATCAGCAGCGGGTGGAATGTCCCATCCTTTTCCTGAGCCTGCTGCCACGCCACCAGTTCCGCCATACGACCCGGCGTATCGAACGGCGAGGCTGTCGCAAAGACGACGCCGAGGCTTGCACCGTTCTCGTCGAACGCCTCGACATTGTTGGCAAGGGTCTTCCAGTCCCCCAATGTCGCTCGTCCTTGGTCGAATGTGCGAGCAGATCCCGGTGAAGCTGGCGTATATGATTTTCGTTGAGGGGGGTGGCTTCGAAGGCCGAGAAGATCGTCTCCATCACCTCGGCATAGCCAGCGACTTCCTGTTCGTCGCGGCTGGAGAACGAGCCGATCCGCAGGTTTACAAGCAGCCGCTCGACCTCGCGGTCACTCAGCTTGGCGCCCTCGATGCGGGTCGATGATCCGATACTCTCGATCGTGGCGACCCGGCGCAGGCTTGACAAGCGATCGGGCGCAGTGCGGCCGAGTGTGCGCCATGCGCCTTCGAATTCGTCTATCTCGGCGATCAGCGACAAGATCTCAGGCGTTATCCTCAACGTCGAGAGATCGAGCGTCGGCATCCATTGCCCCATCCGTTTCCATCCGAAACGGCACAACCCAGCGGCATCCATTCTTCCATCCATTTTCATCCGAAAAAGATGTTGAGGAACATAACGCAAGGAGTGGGCCCCGCCCGATGGGCGGAGCCTCGACTTCCTAGTCGCGGTTCTGGCGGGACCATATCAGCTGGTACCCGTCCCCGCCTTCGACTTCGGCAAGGGTTGCGTAGATCGGAGCCGGGAAGCTCGGGTCGTCCAGCTTGACCGAAAGGTAGTCGCGGTCAGTTTGCTCGGAGCGCTTCTGCCAGGCGGCGCCCATTTCGACGGCGCCCGCGTAGATGCGGAACTGCGGACCTTTGTCGGAGGGGTTTTCGACGCGAGCGATGCGGGCTTTGACGTTGAGGGCGAGGGTGCGGATGGAGCCGGTGAAGCCGTTTTCGGTGGAGGTGAATGTGCCGATGGTTGCCATTGTCGTATTCCTTTTCTCATGTTCGGGCCGCGCCCATCGCGACCTCGATAGCTGTCAAAAGACCGGTGACGAACGGACCGCACCCAATAGGGCCGCAATGAAATGGAGGGCGGCAACTCGCAGATTTGTTCGTGGGCGAGGAGGAAGGCGCAGCCTTTCGGGGTAAGAAATCTGAAGCTTGTCGTTGCGGGAAAACGATCGAGGCGCAGCCGGTCTCCGGTCAGACATGCCTATCGAGCCCGCAGATGGGTTGCCGGAAACCCTGAAGTGAAGGGATATGGCACTGGTGTTCCGTCGCACTCGCCCGGGCACGAGTGGCATCTTGCGCCATCCCCCGCTTCGACCGGCGTTGCCTGATTCAGTCGGGGGACACGAGCCTCTCGCATCATCGGCCCACTTGCCCGATCTCCCCGGTGCGATATCGTTGCAAGCGCGAATCGCAGCCCGGAGGATCAATGCGCCAGCAGACCAAGCCGTTCATCGTCGAACGTAGACCGACCCGCAAACCCAAACCCGACGCTCAAAAACCGTCAATCTGGGGAAGGCTGGATGCTGACATCGCACAAGGTTTGACGGACCAGCAGAACATGGAACAGGCGGCCGCCACTGGTGGTGACGACCGCGCCTGAGCGTCAGGCCGCAGCTTTCACATCCGCTTCCGGCTGCAAGGAATGCAGGAAACTTACGGCGCGCTGCGCATGGGCTGCCGCCTGGAAGATTGCCCGCCTGTCGTTGGCCAGCACCAACAGCCACGACTGAAGATAGGACGCATGATCCGGCCGCGGCTCGAGCTCCGGCGCGATCCCGAGGTCGGCGCAGAGGAAGCAACTTCCGAGCTCGGCAATGAGTTCTTCGCGGGCGCGGTCAGTCTGGTCCTTCGCATAGCGCGAAAGATCTCGTCCGACGCGGTGCTCCGCCGCTGTCCAGTGCGTCGCCTCATGGCTGAGGACTGCAGCGTACCCGGCAGCATCGCGAAAGGCTTCGAAGGGCGGCATCTGGATGTAGTCCAAGACCGGCGAATAATAGGCCTGGTTGCCGCCGTGCCGGATCACGGCACCAATGTTGCGGAAGAAGCGATCGGCGCGCTCTATTCGCTCGACAGGATCCAGGACCTTGGCCGGCGGGGCATGATAGGTGTCACGCAAACCATCGATCTGCTCGATATTGAACACCGAATATGCCTTGAGGAACGGGATTTCCTGGATCCAGGTCGCGATCACTGCGCAGGCGCAGACAAGCGGCGGCAGCTCGGCTGCCGACCCCGATAGTGGGTTGATCGACGAAGATCCGGGCCTGGTCCAAGACGCCATTCATAAAGAGCGGGATTGGTTTGCTTCAGTGGCGATCGGACATTCGGCACAGATCGTTCACAGAAGACAGCTCATTATTTGTTGCCGTGCATTTGTTTCATCGGTCCATCGATCAGCGGCGCCGGGGCTTTCCCTGACCGGACAATATCTTGAGGATGTCGAAGTCCATCTCGACATGCGGTTCTAAACGGGCGATTTCACTGGCGACCTTTGCCCAGCGCCAATAGACATGGAGGTCTCAATCGGAGCGATTGCGCAACGCGCGTCGTTGCGCCTCAAAGTGAGATATGACCGGATCTCGACCTGCCATTAGCTTGGCGTCCGCCTGCCACCTGCGCCGTATAGCCCGGCGGTGTCCGAGCCATCGGTGAATAAACTGGAACAGGAGTATTCTCGCATAACTCGCTTTGCGGAAAATTTAGTACTCAATCCTAAGAGGCATAAATATTATTTTTATCTTCAATCGATTAGCAATGTCAAAGCTGGTTAGAGACGCGTGTTCACTAGCCAGTTAGAAACGCGACACTGGCTCTGCCGATCAGCCCCCGATCCGACCGGCTGGGCCCGGTAGCAAGGGCGGAGCGGGGGCGGGTTGCTGGCACCTGTTCAGCTTTGACTTTGAGATTGGTCCAGTCATTCTGCGGCCTCCATCCGCGCCATAGCCTTCTGCCTTTTGGCGATGACTTCCGGATCATTCATGAAATCCGTCCGACGGCCTGGCTTGCGGCCGCGCTTCTGGTAGCCGTTGGCAGTGCTGCCGTCACGAATTCCAAACATATGATCGGTCTGACCGGTGCGGCGTGGCCCGCTTTTACTACGCCCAAGTTCACGTCCTGCCTGCATCTCAGCAACGATCGACAGCATGTCGTCCAGCCGCTTGTTGTCGACAACCTCAGCGCGATGCACCGACCGTAATGTGTCGAAGGTTCTATAGGGCAGGGAAAAGCTCTGGTGCATGATCTCCAGCCTGCCGTCCGGATAATCACAGACGATGACCTTCTGCCCGGCCAGGGGCCGCGAGATCTCGGTCGGATCGAGAATGAACAGCACCTTGTCGTAGCGTAGCGTCAGAGACTGCGACAGTGTTCGGATTTCCTTGCGGCACATGGCGCCGTCAAGGTTCTCATGATCAGCCAAAGGCCGGTGCATGTCTTTCGGATTGCGCGGCAACTTGCCAAAGCGCACATTGAAATCTTCAATGAACTCAGGCGCATAGGCATTGGCCGCTTCGATTGTAATAATGCCCCGAAGCCGCATCTCCTTTACCAGCCGGTCCTGCAGCGTTTGATTGGCCCGCTCGACACGGCCCTTGGCCTGAGGCGTGTTGGCGCAGATGATGTCGATGTTCAACTCATAAAGCGCCCGACCGAATTGTGTCAGACCGCTCGTCCTGTCCTTCTGCGAAGCATGGGTGGAACGGAAAACACCATGCTTGTCGCTGTAGAAAGCCAGGGGCTTACCCCATTGCTGAAGATAAGCCTTCGTTGCATGCAGATAGTCAAACGTGTTCTCCGACCCAGCAAAGCGCAGATGCAGAAGCTTTCCTGTGGCGTCATCGATATAGACGAGGAGGGCGCATTTGGGGCCTCGGTTCTCGAACCACCAGTGATGCGACCCATCGATCTGCACCAGCTCACCAAAGCAATCGCGTCGGCCGCGAGGCTGGAAAACCCGCTTCTTGCGTTCCCGGCGCGAGACCCAGATGCCAGCCTCGGCCATCCATTGCCGCAGCGTCTCCTTGGCGACAGAGATCCGATGCAGCTCGATCAACTTCTCGCGCGCCAGTGTGGGACCGAAATCCATATAGCGCTCGCGGATCAGATCTAGCGCCGCATTGCGGAACTCCTCGCTATGTCGCCGATTACTCGGCCGAGATCGCTTCTTTGAAACAAGACCAGATGCACCATCAAGGTCAAAGGCCTGCAGCAGCCGATGGACCTGACTTCGACTGAGATCGAGCTGCTCGGCAGCCTGGACGACGCTCAGGCGGTCGTCACGGATCTTCTGAATGACTTCGAGGCGATGCAATTCTTTCTGCGACATGGTGATCAAACAGGACATGACGACCTCCAACCGCTCATGGTCTCGACCAAGCTCGAAGTCGTCATCCTTGCTCCCGACGTTGGCATTGACCAGTGCATCAAGAGGCGAGGCTGTCGCATCTCTAACTGGCCCAACTGTCGCATTACTAAATAGCCGCTACAAGAAAAAATCGCATAACCTCGATTATGGAACTAACCTACCGCGCCATGCTGGACGCACCAGCCATGGAAGCATAATCTAAACCAAACGGTATCTGGCAAGGCCGGCGCGGTTCACAGGCGACAGCATCCCGTTCCTGACTTGCTTACTTTTCGGGTTGCAGAAAATTTCGATGTCCCAGTCATCGTTCTGCTCGATTCCATCGATTGTCATAGACGCAAACGTCCGTCACTCGCCGGTCAGTGGAAATCCTTTGCGATGGGCAGGACGGATTGGTCAGCAGACATGGAATTCGGCACTTCGCGTTCTCCAATGTCCTGGACAAGTGACGTCAGGGCCATTTCGAGGAAGTATGTCGACATATCCAAGTTCAATTGCTTCGCACGCTGGCAGACAAATGAGACCATCCGTCCCAGCGCGAGAACCTCGTCAGAATCCGAGTCAGTTACGGGAAAATCCGCCGTTTTAACCATTGCCATGACCGCCCCCGGTTTGATCAGTTTGCCGTGCCGCTTCTTCGGCATGCGTGTATCTGACCAGACCTGACGTTACGCGAACGTCACAGCAGCGTTAAAGCGGAACAGGCGTATCATCAGATTGAGTTTCTCCCGCCGCCGCAAGAGCGCTAACGAGTGCAACAACACGCCTCCGCACATTTACATTCTTGATCTTCGTGAATGCGTGGTTCAGTGCGAAACCTTCGCTTGACACTGCGAAAGCCTCCAGCGCACGCCCCTCGCGGCCCGAGCTAGCCTCATGGTCACTGACTGACAGACCGCCCGGGAACAGTGCAGTCACCTTGATCCCAAGGATGGAAGCGATCCCCTGAATACGGGAGGCGCCAACGCGGTTGGTGCCCTTTTCATATTTTTGAACCTGCTGAAACGTAATCCCAAGCCTTTCAGCCAACGCGGTTTGGCTCATACCAATCATCTTCCGGTGTAAACGGATCTGGGAGCCGACATGCACGTCTATTGGGCTTGGCATTTTCGGTTGCATAAGTTCAGTCTCCGGGAAGTGAGGCACACGCGGAAGGATTATTAGGATTTACCGTACAATTGAGTAAAACACACTTGCAATACAATTTTTGAGTGTACTGAAATGCACTAGGCGCAGTAAGGCCGTGCTTAGGCTTGCAGTTATGGCGCATGCCGCCGAAGAACTTTCGTCACACAGCGGATCGCACCATTGCGACTGGCAAGACAACTCCATCCCGGCACAGGAACCGGGTCAAACCCCAGCAGCCGCCATACGGCGAGATTGTGACTATCGAATTCCTCCAGTGCTTCCCTATCGCCAAATTGAGGCACCCAGACCTGAGGTCGAGTACGACCAGGCCGGAGCGCATTTTCGAGGAGCACATTGTTGTAGAGGCGCGGGAGGCGCTTGCCGGTATCCGCCACGACTGCCAAGGGCACCGGATTTCTCTGAACCGCGAAGCCCTGTTCCTCGAGCAAAAGTACGGAGGCATCCAACTGCCTTTTAAGCATCTGGGCGGCCCGGTCGCCACCGGGGTCCAGTGAGATCGGATCGGCGACCAGAAGAAGCGGGCGTTGATCGATAAACAAGCCTGTGATCGAAACGAACTGGTCGACATGGAATCCGCACTGGTGAATGCGATCTGGATGGCGATTGTGCCGCCCAGAAAAATCCGGCTGCCAATCGGACTCCCCACATGCACCATGGCTCCCGCTTGCCCCCAGACTTCGCCTCCGTCCCAGGTCAACTACACGATAGCCGAACAGCCTCGTGCCGCGCTCGTCCATCTCCGAAATCGCCCGCCACAAGCCCCCAGCGTCGAGCAAACTGTCTTGCCCAAAGCCGTGTCGGCCCGTTTGAGAATATCCGACGAGGCGAAACCCCTGACCGACGAGCTGGTTTCCGCCCGGCACCACGTGATCATCTGACACGCATTCCGTTGCGAGATGTGAAGCAATCGCCGAGGCCAGGACATCGTTCGGTCGGGCAATGATTTCCGACCATTCGCGAGCCGGCATACGCCTCATCCGAACATGGATCTGGTCTTGAATCCACGGGCTCCTGATAGCACCGGCATCCGACCCGACGGGCACCAGGCTCACCTGGCAATTTGCTGTCAGGCGATCCAGCCACAGTTTCGCGCTCTCGATTGCGGCGCGATCGACAAAGATGTGAACGCACAGTTCAGCGGGCAAGGACGTTAGCAGATTTGAGATCGGGCCGAGCAATCGCGATCCCTCTCCGATCACGCCATTTGTCTCTTCCGCGAGGAAAGCGGTCGGAAGAGCAACCCCTAAGTCTCTGATAAGGCCCCCGCAGTCGGCCACCAATGCTCTCTCGAAGGCGGAGCTCAACGGTTTTCGTCCAGCGATGGTGACCGTTTCAGAAGCTCCTGGAAAAATATTGTATTCTGGAAATTCCAGGTGCCCGGCGCCTGAGGTGTCAGATCGCCCATCGCCAAGACATTGAGCAGCTGTTCGGCATCCTGTCTCTTGACGGAAATGGCGTTCGACTTCAGGACGTGCAGATGGTCGGCACCAAGCCCTGCCGATAATACGACGGACCGCCACGTCCTTTGGCTGAAATGAACGCTTCTTGCGGCATCTAGAAGAACCGCAATCTCGTCGGCATGAAACATGTCTGAGACAGAGGCGAGGGTTGCTTGTGCGTCAACCAGCGCAACCGATAAAGGACGATAGCCCAGTTCGGCGGGCGCATGGGTCACTGCGACATCCGCATCGGAAAACCGCTCGCCGTCCCGATAGGCTTCGAAAATGCGCCCCACACCGACCATGCCAAAGCTGACACATTCCGCAGCTCGCAACGCACCCATGCTGGCGGCGCCTAAGACGCGGACCCCTTTCGACAGGGCATGGAGTATCTCCTTGTGCCAGACGGCGGCACAATCACCGTAGAGGCCATCAATGAGCCCGATGGTTGCGGCACCCTCACGAACGGCTGCGAGAAGATCGCCCGAACTTGCGGGAGGGCGAAAGTCGAGATCAAGTCCCGCCTGGTCCAGGCCGAAAATCGATGGACCGGCAAACACCACCGGCCTCATGATGACAGGCGACCGGCCATCAGCCGCTCCAGCATTCGTGGCGTCATCTGCTGCACCCCACCACCAACCGCATTGAGGCCGCTGGCAAGAACACGGACGACATGAAGACCCTTGATACCGGTCTCCAGCGAAAAGACAAAGATGTCCTCAAGACCACCCTTAAACAGATGATCCACCAAGGCCCTCCAGGTCGGATGACCGCCATCGGCCGGCAGCTCAAGAGTGGCCGCGTTGAGCGCGACGATAGCAGGCTCCGCTGACCGCAAACCGAAAGCCGAGCTGTCTCGCTGGAAGCGATGCGGCGAAAGATCATCCCGGGCACCACTGATGTCGGTCAATCGGGATTGAACCGCCTCAAGCAGGGCGGCGAGCGCTGCATCATACGGCGCCAGGCGACATGCCACTCCAGCTGATCGGCGCATCGTCGGGCCATCGGTTGCGATGACCGGTCGATCAAGGCTTGCCATCACGACGGGGACACCCGGATCGGTCGTCAGATCGTGAAACTCGACCACCACCCCCAGATCACGGAGATGCGCCACAAGTGCGTCCAATGATGGGTTCACACCATGTTCGAGCAAAACCTGCCTTGGCGCGGCACACCGCGTTTCGAAGGTATCAATCAGGAAACAGGCGTCGTTCTCCACAAGCTCGAGCAGCGCGTGAAGCACCACCAGGTCGTAGTCAAAGCCCGCAGCCAGACCCTGCGAGCTCATATGAAATGTGCGCCGATCCCAGGGCATGTCGACGCGAAAATCCATGCCGATCAGCTCGAAGGGCGCAAGAACATCCCCATTTGTCCGGATGGAAACACCCCTCACCCAGGCCCGTTCCCGGGCCGGATCCAGAACCCCAACGTCTGTGCGACCGACAGAGGCAAATGGAATGAGGGACTGACCAAGCGCAAGCATCTGCTCGACCGACCCGAAAGCCGAGACATGTCTCTGGGTGTCTTCGGCAACCGCACCCTCGATTGCCTCCATGACCGCTGAAATCCGGGCCTGATCAGCCGTCAGACCCTTGCCCTGCGATACCGAGAGGCCGCGCGAATTCGGCCGCACAGCAAACCACACGGGTACGCCAAGACAATCGAGATCGGTGATATCGCCGACCCGCGTGATCCCGAACAGCGTGAGCAGCTCGGGATCAAGCGTGGTTTGCGGGTAGAGCGCCTCCTTTGAGTCCGATACGGATCTTGACGGGCGTTCCACCGCCATACCATCCATCGATCAGGGCGCTGTGTTCGGCGTATCGAACAGGATCGCTTCGAACAGTTCACCGGCAGAGGGTCCGGAAGGACCGACGGCCTGCAGGGCACCCTCAAGCGGCGACTGGGATTTGCGATTGAAATCCCAGCCAGCATCAGTGACTTCTCCGACAAAGGCAAAGTCGGCTTCAGAGACGACCGCGCGCCCTGCAATGAGCGCCTCGATGCCCTGGATCTGCACATCATCGAGCCCGCTATCGGGTTGCCCGTCCTGGCTGAGCAACATCGATTTTGCCGCAGCAGCAACGCGCGCATAACCATCAACGCCCGGATGGTCCGCCTCATAGGCTAAGATCGCCTCGTGCGAAACGCTTGCAACCCGCAGCGGTGTCGTTCTGACAAACAACACGCCCGAACCACGTTTTCCAATGATGTAGAATGCTGAATTCGTCATGGCTTTTCCCTATTTGATCCCTGCCAAACGCAGTGCTTCATAAAAATTCTCGTTTGCCGCAGGATCGCGATCCGGCGACAAGGCTGCAATCTCCCTGGCACTCATCCCAGGATAGTTCTCCTGCAGGCGCCAGGCGCAAAGCCGTGCGCTTTCCAGATTCCCGTTAAGTGCGTGGCTGGCTGTGAGCACACGCAGCGCCGGCTCGTCATCCTTCATATGGCCACAGAGCTCGACCGCGCCTGAATAGTCTTGACGATCGAATGCGATACTGGCGCCTGCCCACCAGTAGATATCGGGCGCCAAGGGGTTGAGATCGATCGCGTGCTGGAATTTCAGCCAGGCCGTCTCACGATCCCCGAAATGGGTCAGCGCATCGGCATGCTGAAGCAGAAGGTCGGCCGAGTGGGGCGCAAGCGCCTCTGCCTCAAAAAACATTTGCGCTGATCGATCGAAATCGCGCTGGTAGAGGGCGACCACCGCAGTCATCCAGTGACCCGCAGCCAGGGCCGGATCCAAATCCGTGGCTGCTTCGGCCTCTGCCTTGGCCCGATGGAGCAGGTGAGGATCGTTACCCCCGAGCATCAACCATTCCAGGTGCAAGGTTTGGGCTATCCGGGCCCTGGCCACGGCCAAACCGTGATCAAGACCGATCGCCTTGCGGAACATGGAACGCGCACGCCGAACGAGCGGCAGATCGCATTTGCCGCTCAGGAGCTGCTGTCCTTCGAGAAGAGCCCTGTAAGCGTGGTCATCCAGATGTCGTCCGGGCTCTATCTGGTTGCGTTCGATCTCGCGAGCAAGTGCGGTGGCAACCTGTTTCGACAGCAGGCGGAATGCCGCATGTATCAGGTCCTGACATAGCTCGACCTCGAGGGACCAGACGATTTCGCCCAAACCTTCAGCGATCAGAGAGACCGAGAGGCGCGTATTATCGAGCACGCGTGTCGCAACACAATAATTTGCCCTTAAAGCTGCAAATCGTTCATCGCGATCACCAGCGCCGATTGCAAAGGTGCTGTGAGTGGCCAGGACCGAGAAGGTACGGTAACGGACGAGGCTGTTTGCAACATCTTCGACGAACGCGTTGACAACAATGGAGGAAGGGCTGCCGTCAACTCGCATGGGCCGGAGAAATGCAACCCTTTGCTTGCTCCGCTGCTTGGGCTGGGTCACGAGATCACGTGGTACGTTGCTGTCACCAATCTGCAGGGAGGTGCTCTGAACTCTCCGTAAGAGTGCGATCGTCTCTTGGTCCGGCACTCGCCTTTCCATACGAAGGTGAAGCTGCAGTCCCTCGAAAAGCCGGTCGCATTCCTCAAGTGCACCGATACGTGCATAAGCTGCTATGGCAGCCCTGTGGGTCTCCTCCCGTGAAGGATCAAGGCGCAATGCGACCTCGGTCAGCTTCGCGATATCAGTAATCCGGGCGCGACCGAAGCGGGTGAGTTCTTCGAGCGCATGCAAATAGGTATGGAAGAAAAGATCCTTGAGGCGCCGACGTTCCGCCAGAAGCCAGAGATGAAACTCGCCATGCCCGTTGTCCAGTCCTTGCAAGAGCTCGCCACTGACCGACAGAAGTACTTGCACACGTTGAGTGACCGCCTCGGCATTTGATCCCTCCAGGAAACCCCACAGGTCAGAGCGCCTGGCCAGCGTTCCGGCCCTCAGATAATGTCCATCACTGTCGATGAAACGGCCATCGTCTCCACACAACTTCTGCAGGCGCAGCAGCAATTGGCGCAGGTTCCCAAACACGCGCTTGTCCTCGCCGTTCTCCCACAGCAGAGACGCTGCGGCGTGACGGGTCAGCACCTGATGAGGCGCCAGGAGAAGCGCTGCGATGAGGACAAATCCCTTTGCCGGAAGACAATCAGCGTCCGAACCACCACGTTGTGGTATTCCAAAGAGCCGGAGTTGTGTCTCGCCTGCGTCTTCAACCACGGAATCGCCCCCCATTTCGCCCATCTAACAATGACAGGTTGAAAATTGGAAGACGGCTTGGCTGCTATTTGACGTTGGCGTGACGCAGAAAGCTGCAATGTATGATCGCATTGCCGATTCAACTGCAACGGAACATCGCTCGCGGCCGAGGAGCGCCAGCATGATTGCCTTTAACTGCCAGTACATGATGTTCGATGGCCGTATCGAGCCCTACCAGCGAGCCGATGACGTTGGCTACGCGATCAGCGAATTTCTCTGGTTCGACGGGCGCCCATTCTATCCGGCATCAGCGCTGGCGCAGGCCAAAGTTGCTCAGGTCAATCTGTGCTCATTACAGGTTAGCGAAGACAATCAGGATAATTGCGACCTGATCTTCCAGATGCCCAAGGCCGACGGAGGACATTTCTACGAGATCGTCATGCGTTCGGATAGGGGAACGGCTTATGGCGGCTGGGCATGGGGCGAAACGCTCGAAGGCCTGGACCAATATGTGAACGGGTATCGCGTTCTTCGAGCTCACATCAACAGCACCCAGGCGTCGTTCGAATATTCCAGCCAATGTCGGCGCTATGGGCCGTCATCCAAGCTCCACATTGACAAGGTAGCGCTCCGGTCTGATTGGTACAGTGCAACGATCAACGGCTGATCGCGCTCCTTTCACCAAGGACACGATCGTGGGCACGCAGCAGCCTTCAAACCAGTTGACGGGACTTGCGTTGCTCCAGAGCCAAGTCTCACAGTGATCAGATTCAGTGTGTATCCCCATCATAATCCAGCACGAAGGCGATGACTTAATCGGAAGACATCTCGCATGGCTTAAGGATTGGTCCGGAGCTTTCCAGCCGATAGAGATTGAAGCTGACGATATCGGTTCCTGTCAGATCCTCAGCGTAGAGCCATATGCGCTTGTGATCCGGCGATCGCCTGACGGTCACGCCCCAGCGACGGCCATCGAACACACCTTGTGAATAGCCGTCGGCAAAGTGCTCCAGAGCGCTCTCGAACGCGTCATGTGGCGAGCCATCTGTCATCAATTGAAGAATAGAGTGCAGTCGGACTGACGACAAGCGACGGACCGGATCAATGGAAATTCCGCGCTTTGATCGTCAGCCTGTCGATGTGCAGGGCTCGGATAAATATGTCGCGCGGTGCCGGAGGAGGCGCCCGGTCCCTAGCATCGCCTCCTCCGACCGAGCCATGAGCAAACTCGTCACCACGACCGGTTGTCAGCTTGAACTCCATATCCCGGTCAGCAAGACCGGAAAGATCTGAGGACAGGTCAAAGAGTTGTTGTGCCACGAGGTGCACAACATCACCTTCCCGCTGGATGCGCCCGTTGATCGCCATCAAGGATGCCCCGAGCACGACACGGCGCCGCTTCTCGAAGAGATTCGGCCAAACGACAATATTTGCAGGTCCGGTCTCGTCTTCGATGGTGATGAACATCACGCCTTTTGCGGAGCCCGGCTTTTGTCGGACGAGCACGAGGCCCGCAGTCATGAGCCAGCGACCGTCTCGCGCCGTCATCGCCTCTTCGCAAGGAACGATGCTGCGCTTGGCCAGGTCCGCTCGCAAAAAGGCGATCGGGTGGTCCCGAAGCGTGAGGCCCGTATGGCCATAGTCCTCAACGACGTTATGACCCTCGGTCATTTGCCGGAGCTCAACATCGGGTTCGACCTGCTCGGCAATCGTTCTCATCTCCCGTTCTGCTGCAGCCGCAAAGAGCGGCAAGGGCTCGTCGCGCAAAGCTTTGATGGCCCAGAGCGCATCGCGTCGCTCAAGCCTCATTGACGGATGAAACGCATCGGCCTCGGCGAGGTCAACCAGCGAGGCTGCCGGTACACCCGATCGCCGCCACATGTCGTCAATACTCGCAAATGTCCCATTCATCCGGGCGGCCACGATCCGTGCTGCGTCCGCAACAGCAAGGCCTTTGACCAGCCGCATGCCCAATCGGACCGCATGCCGCCCGTTGTCACCACTCTCCTCCAGAGTACAATCCCAACGGGATCGATTGACGCAGACAGGCAACACCTCAACGCCGTGCGATCGCGCATCTCCGACGATTTGGGCAGGTGCGTAGAAGCCCATGGGCTGACTATTGAGAAGCGCTGCGCAAAACACATCCGGAAAATGGCACTTCACGTAGTTGGAGGCATAGGCGATCAGCGCAAAAGAGGCGGCGTGCGATTCCGGGAAGCCGTAGGATCCGAAGCCCTCAAGCTGGGAAAATGTCTTTTCGGCAAATTCTGATGTGTAGCCATTCTTGACCATGCCGGAGACCAGCTTCTCCTTGAAGCGGCTGACACCCCCGGTGAACTTGAAGGTCGCCATCGATTTGCGCAACTGATCGGCCTCGCCGCCGGTAAAGCCGGCACAGACCATGGCAACACGCATCGCCGATTCCTGAAACAGGGGAACGCCGAGGGTCTTGCCGAGAACCGCTTCCAGTTCAGGTGTCGGATACTCGACCTTCTCCTTGCCCTCCCGCCTACGCAGGTAAGGATGCACCATGTCGCCCTGGATCGGACCCGGACGCACGATCGCCACCTGGACGACGAGGTCATAAAATGTGCGAGGTTTCAGGCGCGGCAACATCGCCATCTGTGCGCGGCTCTCAATCTGAAACGTCCCCAGCGTATCGGCGCGGCGGATCATCGCGTAGGTCGCCGGATCCTCCTGCGTGATCTTTGCTAGATCCAGATCATCATTCTTATGATCGCGGATCAGGTGAAAAGCCTTGGACATGCAGGTGAGCATGCCAAGCGCCAAGACATCGACCTTCATGAATTTCAGCGCCTCGACATCGTCCTTGTCCCATTCGATGATCTGGCGGTCTGCCATGGATGCCGGCTCGATGGGAACGAGATCATCAAGGCGATCATGGGTAAGAACGAAGCCGCCCGGATGTTGTCCGAGATGGCGTGGTGCGCCCATCAGTTGCTGCGCGAGTTGCAGGGTCAGCACCAAGCGTCGATCATCGGGATTGAGGTTGAGCTCCCGCACATTGCGGTCGCTCACTTCTTCCGACCAGGACCACATGCCCGATGACAAGGCCTTGATCAGATCCTCCGGCAGACCGAGTGCCTTGCCGACATCGCGAATGGCGCCTTTCGCCCGGTAGCGCGTCACCGTCGCGCAAAGAGCCGCCTTGTCTTTTCCATAGGTCCGGTAGATCCACTGGATGACCTCCTCGCGCCGCTCGTGTTCAAAGTCGACGTCGATGTCGGGCGGTTCATCGCGTTCCTGGCTGACGAAACGCTCGAACAGCAGATCGTTGGTTTCGGGGTCGATCGAGGTGACGCCGAGGATGTAACAGACGGCGGAGTTCGCAGCCGATCCCCGCCCCTGACAAAGAATGCCCTGGCTTCGCGCGAACCGGACAATCGAAAAGACCGTCAGAAAGTACGGCGCATATTTCATCGTCTCGATCAGCTTGAGTTCGTGTCGGACGATCTGCAGCGTTTTCGCAGGCAGACCTTCCGGATAACGATCGGGCACGCATTGCCAGACATAATGCTCTAGCGATTGCTGAGCAGTCTTTCCCGGAACGATCGCCTCCTCCGGATACTGATAGGTGAGCTCCTCCAAGGAGAACTTGCAGCGATCGACGATCTCCATGCTTCGTCGTAGTGCGTCGATGTAACGGGGAAACAGACGCTCCATTTCTTCAGGAGGCTTCAAATACCGGTCTGCATGACGTTCGCGCTCGAAGCCGACGGTATCGATGGTCGTGTTGTGGCGGATGCAGGTGACAATGTCCTGGAGTTGGCGCCTGGCTGGCTCATGAAACAGAACGTCATTGGTGACCACGGTCTTCACTTTGAAGAGGGTCGCCAAATTCGACAATTCATGCAGCCGAAGCTGATCATTCGGTCGACGCCTGAGACACAGCGACAGATACGCCCGATCGCCGAAGACCTCTGCCAGTTTTCGAAGCTGGACCGCGCAGGTATCATCGGCAAGATCGGGGACGAGAATGGCAAGCAGGCCATCACAGTACTGGGCGACATCGTCGAGCGTCAGGATGCAGTTGTTCTTGCCACCACGGCTTTTGCCAAGCGTGATCAGTCGGGTCAGCCTCGAATAGGCGGCCCGGTCCGTCGGATAGACAAGGATGGACATGCCGCCGACTAAGTCGAGACGACAGCCGACCACCAGACGAATCCCTGTGGCACGCGACGCTTCGAGCGCCCTGACAATACCGGCGAGCGAATTGCGATCCACGACACCGATCGCCTCAATGCCAAGATCGCGGGCTGTGGCAAACAGGTCGTCGGCTGACGATGCGCCGCGCAGAAACGAAAAGTGGGTGGTGACCTGAAGCTCGGCATACCTCATGCAAAGATCCCCTGGACAAACCACTTATGCGAGCCGGTGCCGCCATCGACCCCGTCACCGGCGCGAAAGATCCATAGCCGTTCGCCCCCTTCGTCCTCGATGATGAAGTAATCCCGAACCGCAGCCCATTCGGACGTGCGCTGCCACCATTCGCCAAAGATCCGCTCCGGGCCGTCGGCGCGCTTCACTTTTCGGCGTTTTCCACGCCACGTGACGGCAACCGGTGGATGGTCAGGCAAAAGCGCGATCACGTCGATCAGCTCCGGATACGCCAGCAAGCGGACCGGACGCGGCCAGTGGTGGGACCACGACACCGTGACATCGTCTGCCACAGCCGCGATACGCTGAACGCTGCGTTCCGGCACGTCAGAGGCGACGGGAGCCAGCCGGTAAACCCGTTGCCCGCGATTGCCGAAGATATCGATAAGCGGTGTGATGTCCTGGACCTGGTCTTCGACAAGATCAGACGATCTCTGCGCTTCGTCCAGCGGTTCCGCCATGATCGCGATCAGCGTCAGTTTTTCTATCCCGAAGCCCGGATCGATCTTTTCCGTCCGGTCTCGGAACAGCTTGGTCAACCACGCGACGTCGCGCGCTGGCTTGGCGGTCCCCGCCCGGATGGCCTGGACAGTATTGTCGACCCGGTGGACGATCAGATCGGCACGGCGAACACCCAGCCCTTGGCTTTGCAACGCATCGCAGAGCTGTACGACTAGACGGCCGACATATTTGTTGATGGTTTCGGCTGCTCCGATCGGTTCCTGGAACGTACGGCTGACCTCTATCAGTTCCGGACTGCGGACAGGTTCGATCGGCTCGCTGAGGCGCCCAAAGGTCTGGTCGAGGCGACGCGCGATTTCGGGGCCAAAGCGAAGCGTCAGCGGTGCCCGCGCAGTGGCTGACAACTCGCCGATGGTGCGAAAGCCAAGGGTTTGCAGATCCCTGACGGTATTCTCAGGCAGACGCAGCAACGAAATTGGCAAGTGCTCGACCGCACGCACCGTCTCGCCATGCGGCACGATGACGGTGTTCCGGTTGATCGCACGTGCGCATGCGTGCGCCGCCCCTTGCGTATCGGCAATCGCCACACGCGCTGTCAGCCCCCTCGCCTGGAAGCGATTGACGATACCTGTCAGCATGAGAAGTTCTCCGCCCCGGAGATGATCGGCGCCATCAGTGTCCATGACGATCCCGTCAGACCCATCAGTCGCGACAATCGGCGAATACTGGGCAAGCGCCCATAGACTGATACGCTCAAGTGCGGCTGCGTCCGCTGCCGGATCGGCATCGATCATCATCAGCCCCTGAAACAGGGCCTGGGCCTTTGCTGCCGGCATGCCGACACGCAACCCGGCCGCCTTTGCCGCCGCATCCGCCGCCGACACCCAGCGCTTGGAGCCGCTCTTTGCGATCACGGCAATTGCCTGCTCAGCCGGAATGGCGGGATCGGCGCGACGAATGCGATCCGTCGGAAGATCTGGAAGGTAGATCGATACGACCCTGGTCATCACATGCTCCAACGATAAACTCAGCACACTCGCCCGCACGCGATCTCATCAACTCCAGCAGCCAGGTTGCGCGCCCGACGCCAGGTACCGGCAGCTCCCACGATGGCAAGACGCTGACCCGCCATCTGGTTGTGGAGGCGGTCGGTTGGCCAAAGTCATTGGCCTCCGTCTGCCGGCGCCATCGGCGCACAACAAGCGCCAGGCTAGCCTTCTTCTCCGCAGCAAGCTGAAGCCGCCTGCTGGCCACCATCGGAAGGCGGACGAGTTCACCGACCACGGCACCCAGACCGCCGTAGGACAGGGCCTCCTCCATGGAGGCAAGCACGTCTTCTTCCCGATCGCCCTCGACGAAGATCACCCTGTTGGGATCAAGCCCTGCCTGAGCAAGTGCGGGGAAGAACAGATCCGGCCGTGTCAAACACCAGACGATCTTACCCTTGGTGCGTGCGGCGATCCCTGCGACGAACAGAGCAGCCGCCGCACCATCGACGGTTCCGGCACCACCGCCGGCGAATTCGTGCAATGCGCCGCGAGCGAGTCCACCACCTGGCAGCACCTGGTCGATCTCGGCGACGCCGAAAGGCAGACATGCGGATTGCTTCGCCCTCCCTCCCTCAAGACAGGCAATGCGATCACGCAGATCCGCTATGACGTGCTCGCGCGCAGCCGCCATCGTTCACGCAAATCCTCTCGGTTCGTGTTGAGCAAATGAACGGTATCATGCCGTTTTCTCTGATGAAGTTCACGTTCTGTTCTGACGGCGGCTGAGAGTCAAGCTCTCTAAAATAGGAAAATCCTCCTTCATTTTAGCAGAGACAGAGATTCACGAGCCGAATCAGCGCGGTACACATCGCGACAAAGCCGATATCGCCGATAAAAATTCTTGCCTGATAACGGTACAGACGGCGGATCGCGTCACCGCTTACAGAGCCGAAGGCATTTTGGCTCGAATGATCAGTTCATGGGACGCGAAAGGCCGCCTTGCAGCCTGAACGCCAGCAACGGACTGCGCGCATTCATTACTTGTTCTGGAGTCCCGTCGGCTGTGCTCCTAACCTCACGTCCGCCATGCACTCAGTGCACGGATCCCGCCAGCGATTGGCTCAAGAGAGCAATCAGGCTCGGAAACGATCGAAGGCAGTGAGACGGCTGATTGGAGGATCCGCGTCGGGGTACCGATAGATTTCTGACCTGAGGTAGCCCAACTCATTGTCGAGCGCTTCCTCGTCCACCTCGATCCACCAGGATTTGGGGCGGCCGTCGCTACCGTCAGACGAGCGATAGCCTCGCGCCTTCAGATGATCCTTCATCTCAAGGGGACTGTTTTCTGCAAATATTCGCAGGCGCGCTCGTTGGCTGGACTTATAGAGTTCACCAAACGCAAAAGCGGTCAAAGGTTTTTGCAGAAGGGTCGGCATAGCTAAGCCTTGCTGGAAACCTGGACAGCCCCCGGCACGCCGTAGAGCTAGAGACTGGTGACGTGCCTCTGCGGTGGGCACTGGCGCCAAGTTCAAGGTAGTGTCCAAAACTTCGCGCATCTGGGACGGCTAGTTTGGGGCCGACAGGAGACAGTCTCCTTGCAGCGAGCCCACTAACAAAACGGACCTTCGGGCCGCAACGCCTAGCTCCGCCGAAGCCTAAATCGTCACTTGCTCACCAAGCTCCACAACTCGGTTCGGTGGAAGCTTGAAATAGCGTGACGGATCGATGCCGAAGTCTGCGAGGGCGATATAGAGATGCTCCTGCCACCGCGGGAGCCCCTGGTTCGGGGCGGCGATCAGATTTCGGCGGCCAAGGTAGAACGAGGTCTGCATGATCTCAAATTTGAACCCCTTCTTTTTGCACAGGGTCAGTGCCTTGGTAACGTTGGGCTCATCCATATATCCGAAGGTTATGTCCAGTCGGATGAAATGCTTCGATAGGCGCATCATGTCGATACGGTTGGAGTTGTCCACATATGGCTTGTCCTGGGTCCAGATCGTCAGGATGACATTCTGTTCGTGCAGGACATGATTGTGTTTGAGATTGTGCAGAAGCACGGCAGGCGTCTTGTCCGGCACGCTCGTCAGAAACACTGCGGTCCCAGGTACGAGAACGGGCGCGGTCTGCGATCCCCGATCGATTGAGCCTTCGAGGGCATCGATGAACGTGCTGATCGGAATTTCGTGTCGCGCGGTCTTCTCCCGGAGATACTTCGAACCCTTTGTCCACGTCCACATGATCAGGATGATAACTGCGGCGAGCGCAAGTGGCACCCAGCCCCCATCATGAACCTTCACCAAGTTCGCTCCGAGAAACACTGTTTCGATAACGACGAGCGGCAGAAGTAGAATTGCGGACTTAGGGGCCGAGATGCCCCAAACCGAGCGCAGAAACTCGAATGCCATGAGGCTCGTGACAAGCATGGCACCCGTTACTGATATGCCGTAAGCGGTTGCCAAGGATTCAGAGTCTCCGAAGGAGAAAATGAGGACTATCACACCGAGGAACAGAATGCCGTTAATCGCGGGCACGTAGATCTGCCCCGTGTTCGTTTCTGAAGTGAACTTGATCATCAATCGTGGCAAGAAGCCGAGATGCACCGCTTGGCGTGCGAGCGAAAACGCTCCCGTGATCACCGCCTGGCTGGCAATGACAGTGGCGAATGTCGCGAGGATAACGACCGGAAACAAAGCCCAGTCCGGATAGAGCAAGTAGAACGGGTTCTCGACGGCCTGAGGATTGTTTAAGACAAGAGCTCCTTGTCCAAGGTAGTTGAGGGCGAGTGCTGGGAAGACGAGCACAAACCACGCGACACTGATCGGCTTTCGCCCGAAGTGGCCCAGATCTGCGTAGAGTGCCTCGGCGCCCGTCACGGTGAGGAAAACAGCTCCGAGCACGATGAGGCCGGTCCAGCCAGCGTGCGTAATGAACCAGAAAGCATTCACGGGATTCAAGGCTTCGAGAATGGTCCAGTCGTCACCGATATGGATCAACCCGCCCCAGGCCATGGTCAAAAACCACACGACTGTGATCGGGCCAAAAAACTTGGCAACGGCGCCAGTCCCCTTTGACTGAACGGCGAAGAGAACAACCATGATGGCAGCTGAAAGGGGCAGGATGTAGGGTTCGAAAGCCGGTGTCATTAGTTTCATGCCTTCCAAGGCCGACATGACCGAAAGCGCTGGGGTAATCATCGCATCGCCGATGAAGAGGGCAGCCCCGACCAAGCCAGCAAAGAACAGGACTGGCATCGACCTGAAGGACTTCTTCATCAGAAGTGCCAGAAGCGATAGCGTCCCACCCTCACCGTCATTGTCTGCCCTCAGCAGAAACAAGACATATTTGAACGTCACGATGATGGTCAGCGTCCAGATCATCAGCGAGATAAGGCCCACGACATGGTCGTGCTGAACCCCCTGGGATATGAAGGGCCGCAAGGACTCGCGAAATGCATAAAGTGGGCTCGTTCCGATGTCGCCATAGACGACACCGACACTACCGATGACTAGCCCTAGGAAATGCTTGGTGTCCGGCCGAGGCCCCGACGCGGATGAGTTGTGGTTCGTCATACGTTCCTACTGGGAGCCCAGGGCGACACAAGGACGTCTGCATAATTCGCGTGGGCAAACAAGACTGTTAAGTCTATACGATGCTGACGGTCAGTCAGATGGTTGGCTGGTCGCACTAAACTGACTGGCAGCGCGTATAGACATGAATGACAGATGCAACAAGTCCACTAGACTCTCGTCGTATATCGACCAATCGGCTTCCTCAGCAGTTGCGGGCCCCGAAGGCTTGGCTTAATCAACGGTAAACGGGGGAAATCACGATGACCACCTTGCTAGCGCTTTCGCGCCTGATCGATGCCGTCAACTCGACAGTAGGCCGCATCGCGGAATACCTTGTCCTTCTGTGTTGCCTGATCAGCGCCGGAAACGCGGCGATCCGCTACCTGTTCAACTACAGCTCGAATGGGTGGCTAGAGATCCAGTGGTACATGTTTGCCTTCATCGTGATTATGGGGGCCTCGCTCACCCTCAAAAAAAACGAACACGTCCGTGTAGACCTTCTCTACGGTGCAGCGTCGCCGCGCGGAAAACTGCTGATCGACATTTTCGGTCTTATACTGCTGCTAATTCCGGCATGCATTTTCCTGGCGTTCCTATCGTACCCAGTTTTCACCTTGTCCCTTATGCAAGGAGAGATGTCATCGAATGCGGGAGGTCTCATTCGCTGGCCAGTCAAGCTCACCATATTTGTCGGGTTTGCCCTGTTGGCCGCACAGGGATTCTCTGAACTGATCAAGCGTTTTGCCGCTCTTCGAGGCTTGGTTGACGTCGACACGAAATACGAAAAACCGCTGCAGTAACGGGGAGACATCACGATGTTTGAATACGGCATACTCCCCCCGGCAATGTTCATCGGCATGATCATCTTCATGATGTACGGATTTCCGGTAGCGTTCTCGCTCGCCTCGGTCGGGTTATTATTTGGGGTGATCGGCATCGCGACTGGTCACTTCAGCGAGCTATTCCTTCAAGCCTTGCCGCTGCGCGTCTTCGGGATCCTGTCGAACGACCTGCTTCTGGCGATCCCATTCTTCACATTCATGGGTGCCATTCTTGAGCGGTGCGGCCTTGCAGAAGATCTGCTGGAAGGCACGGGCAAGCTCTTCGGTGGCATGCCGGGCGGGCTTGCCTATGCGGTCATCGTGGTAGGGGCCATTCTCGGAGCGATCACTGGCACGGTGGCTGCGTCTGTGATCACGATGGGAATGATCTCCCTGCCGATCATGCTGCGCTACGGCTATGATCCGAAGCTAGCCACAGGGGTAATTGCCGCGTCGGGGACGATCACCCAGCTCATTCCTCCGTCCCTCGTCCTGGTGGTCCTCGCCGACCAGCTCGGCCGCTCCGTCGGCGACATGTATCTTGGGGCGATCGGGCCGTCTATTCTTCAGGTCCTGATCTTCATCGGTTTCATTGCTGTTTTGTCGATGATCAAGCCTGGCACGATGCCGCCTTTGCCGAATGAAGCGCGCGGGGAGCTTGGCTGGCCGCTGATCAGCAAGATCCTCGCAGGTATGTTGCCCTCAATCGTTCTGATCTTGTTGGTCCTCGGCACGATCTTCATGGGTTTGGCTACCCCAACTGAAGCGGGCGCGCTTGGCGTCGTCGGGGCGATCGCCCTTGCGGCCATGCATCGCAGGTTGACTTGGCCGTTGATCGAAGAAGCGATGCGCTCCACCATGAGCATTACCTCGATGGTCGTCATGATCCTCGTCGGATCGACGTGCTTCAGCCTCGTATTTCAGGGGATGGATGGCTCGCTCTGGATCGAACATATGCTGTCTGGCATTCCAGGCGGAGCGATTGGCTTCCTAATCTTCGTCAACATATTCATTTTCTTCCTGGCATTCTTCCTGGATTTCTTCGAAATCGCCTTCATTGTCATTCCGCTGCTCGCGCCGGTTGCCCAGAACCTCGGTATAGATCTGATCTGGTTCGGCGTTCTGATATGCGTGAACATGCAGACGAGTTTCATGCATCCGCCGTTCGGTTTTGCGCTTTTTTACTTGCGCAGTATCGCCTCCAGCGACGTGAAGACGAAGGACATATACCTGGGTGCGATCCCGTGGCTCTGCATGCAGTTGCTGCTGGTTGGGATCATCATCTTCTGGCCGGAATCCGTAACCATGTGGCTCGACCAGGGGCCGAAGATCGATGCTAGCCAGATCAAGATCGAGATCCCAGCCTTTGGGGGAAACACCGGGCCTACCCAACCAAACTTCGGACTGCCGTCAATCGGTTCAGAGGGTACCGGCCCGAACTTCGGCACTCCAGGAGCCGTACCGCCGATCACGCCGCCTGATCTAATTCAGCCTCCAGTGATCAAGTGATGCGTCGGCGCAAGGGCCTCTCCGGACTGAAGGCATTTTACCGGGTCTTGATCGCTTAGAAGCCAATGCAGAATGAGCAACATGATATGGCGCTGACCTCTATGCCATATCATTAGTCGGAGTGACGATCGAGGGCCCGAGCTCCGCGAGGCCGCAAAAGTTTACGCACGGTCGCGCCACTGACTGCTAATCGGCGTTCGAAATTGGGCCCTCTATGTCCGCAATGAAGGCGCAAAGCTGGCTTCAAGGTTTTAGCTGGGAATGTCGGCTTCTCTAATCGGGCATTTGGGTCAAGCTCTTTTCTGGTCGTCGTTGGCCTTATCGTTCACGCGGGTCACGCTTCTCTTCGCAGTCTATTGGCTCCGTTTCGTTTGGAGCCGCTGCACGCATGCATGGGATCAGGGTCTGGAGAGCCTCGCTTTGGGACGCGCTCGAAGCGCAGCAGTCATTTTCGGCTTCATCCATCCCGTCGTCCGCATGGGACGATCCGGCCAGGATCAGTATCGAGGGCTACGTCAAATCATGCAGCGACCTCCGATCCGAACCGGAACTCTGTGCCATCGATCCACATGCGATGGAGCAAGACAGCAATCTTGCGGGCAACAGCGACGATGGCTCGCCGCCGCCCCTTGGTCTTCATCAGTCGCACACCCCATGCCTTTAGGCTGCTCCAGGCGATCGAGCGCATGAGCATCGCATTGGCGGCGGCGTAGAGCGTTGCCCGGACATCGGCGTCACCAGCGTGTGAGATGCGGCCTGGATTGTCCTTCTCGCCGGATTGGAAGCGTCGTGGCGTCAATCCGAAGTGGGCTCCGACAGTTCGCGAGCTTTTGAAACGGGTAGGGTCGTCGACTGCAGCCTTGAAGCTCAGGGCCGTAACATATCCGACGCCTGGAACACTCATGAAGCGGGTGGTTATAGCGTCTTGGTTGGCGGCCCTTCGCACCCGTCGATCAAGCTCGAGGAACGTCTCCAGGAGCATCTGTCTGGCCTCTAGCATCGGCAAAAGCGCATGGCTCAGCGCTAGGTCGTTTTCGATCGTGCCGCGAACCGCCTCTTCGAACGCACCGCCCCTGAGGCGTATGGGCAGCTTGACCCCGAAGACCTTGAGCAGTCCACGAATTTCATTTTCGAGGTCGAGGCACTTTCGCTGCATCACCTTCCGGCTGGTGAGAAGTGCTCTGGTGTAGTGGCTTTCGACGCTCTTCACATGCACCCGGCTGTACCACCCCGATCGAAGCAGTTGGGCGATGCCACGCGCATCGTTCTTGTCCGTTTTATTCCGCATGGCCGAAAGAGCAGCATTGACCTGCCGCGCTTCCATGCACACAACATCGAAGCCTGCCTCCGTCAGACCGTAGGTCAGGTGTTGTGTGAGCGTACCAGCTTCGAGCCCCACTTGATGGATGGGTTGGCCGAACTCATTGAAGCAGCGCACAATATCAGGCACGTCCGATGGGACTGAGCGCTCGAGCCTGACTTTCCCAGCCTCGTCGATAATGCAGATTGCCACTGAGCGCAGTGACACGTCCAAAGCAGCATAGAACATCGTCATCTCCCTTCATCTCGGTTGCACCGGGATTGTACTAGGAGCTTGCCTCTTGTGGGACCGCCCGATTACGCATGCTTAGGGCCGACTGCAGTGATGACCGCAGGGCAGCTTCGCGCCGTCATGCACGAACCCGCTACGCGTGAGGGCGTGCGCGGCGAGTTTCGCATGATTATCTGAGGTTCTAGGCAGGCTGTTGGTGTTGGCTGACCATGACGTTCCCTTCAACGAGAGGAACGTTCAATGGCCAGCTTTCATCACGATGCCCCGACCATACCGCTCCGCCAGCGCATGCAGGAAGACATGCTGATGCGAGGGTTGGGATCTCACACTCGGCAGGACTACATCCGTCACGTTCAGCGCTTCGCTACGTTTCTTGGGCGTGCCCCGGACACCGCGACGGTCCAGGACATACGACGTTTCCAGTTGCATCAGCATGAGAACGGCGTAGGTCCTGCGACGATCAACAGCACGGTTTCGGCGCTACGCTTTCTGTTCACGGTGACGCTGAAGCGGCGGGATCTGGCGCGAGCGCTGGTGATAACGCGCAATCCGCGCAAGCTACCGGACGTGCTCAGTATTGAGGAAGCTGCCCGCCTACTGGAGGCGGCACCTGGCATCAAATACAAGGCCGCCCTCGGTGTGGCCTATGGTGCGGGCTTGCGCGTCTCCGAGGTCGCCCATCTCAAGGTCGATGACATCGACTCCAAACGCATGCTGATCCGGGTTGAACAAGGCAAGGGACGCAAGGATCGCAATGCCATGCTTTCTCCGCAGCTTCTCGAACTGCTGCGGCTTTGGTGGCGCGAAGGAAAGCGGCGCGGCGTGATGCTGCCTCACGGCTGGCTGTTTCCGGGGCGTAGCCGCACCGATCCGATCTCGTCGCGGCAACTTCATCGCGCGGTTCAGGAAGCTGCCGATGTTGCCGGCATCCACAAGCGCGTCAGCCCGCATACCTTGAGGCACAGCTTTGCTACCCATCTTCTGGAGGATGGCACCGATATCCGTGTCATCCAGGTTCTGCTCGGACATAGCAAGCTGGAGACGACGGCTCTCTATGCGAAGGTCTCCACCCGGACCATTCACGCGGTCGCCGGACCTCTTGATCGGCTGATGGCGCTGATGGAAGGAAAAACGCCCGACGGCTGAACCCATGCGTACCTCGATCGAGGTCGCCGATATCTTCCGTGCTGCAGGGCCGAACTATCGCAAAGTCCATACGGGACATCTCAGCTTGAGCCAGCTCAAGGTTATGTCGGCGGTCGAGCACTGCCGCACAGCGGCACTGGGCGGACATGTCGAGGCCTGCCAGGATTGTGGAGAGTGGCGCATCGCCTACAATTCCTGCCGCAACCGGCACTGCCCGAAGTGCCAGGGCGCCGCTGCACGCACATGGCTTGCCGAACGGGAGGCCGATCTCCTGCCTGTCGGATACTTCCACGTCGTCTTCACATTGCCAGCCGAGGTCGCCGCCATTGCCTTCCACAACAAGGCGCTGGTTTACGATCTGCTCTTTAAGGCCGCATCCGAGACGATGCTGACAATCGCTGCCGATCCGCAGCATCTCGGCGCGCGCATCGGCATCACTGCCGTCCTGCACACATGGGGATCGGCCATGACCCATCATCCCCATGTTCACATGATCGTGCCAGGTGGTGGCATCGCGCTCGATGGATCACGCTGGATATCGTCACGTCCGGCATTCCTCCTGCCGGTTCGTGTGCTCGGCAAGCTATTCCGACGCTTGTTCCTGACACGGCTGCTCCAATTCTACGATGCCGGGCGGCTCGCCTTCTTCGGTTCGGCTACGCCTCTGGCTGATCGCCGGGCATTTGTAAGATACCTATCGCCAGTCCGCAGGAAGAGCTGGATCGTCTATGCCAAGCCGCCCTTTGCGGGGCCGGAAGCAGTGCTTGCCTATCTGTCGCGCTACACGCACCGGGTCGCCATCTCGAACAGTCGCCTGATCGCGTTCGACAAAACGGACGTCACCTTCCGCTACAAGAATTACCGCCGTGACGGCTGCGATCGGCAGCAGGTCATGACGCTCGCGGTCGACGAGTTCATCCGCCGTTTCCTGCTCCATGTCTTGCCGCGCGGCTTCCACCGCATCCGGCATTACGGCCTGCTCGCCGGCAGTTCTCGAAAGACCAGCATCGCTCGTGCCCGCGAGCTCCTCAATGCTGCCCCGCCGCCCCCTGACGAGGCGGACGACGAACCGACCGACATCCGGCCGCCATGCCAATGCTGCGGTGGACGGATGGTCGTCATCGAAGTGCTCAAGCGCTGGCGGCAACCGCGTGGACCACCAGACGAGACAGCAACGAACCGGGAGAGTGCGTCATGACCCGGCATGGTCGATCCATTCATATGGTCTACTCATCGCAGAGCTGGCCAACGGGGAGGGCTGTGCCAGTCCCTATGGCGAGGGCATTCAGCGCGGCAAACGTGCGCTCATTCAGTCCGAAAATCCGGAGAACTATACCTTCAATCCCCGTCCTCGAAGCGCCGGGACTGGCAACTGGCGCTGCGATTGGCCGCCCGCTGGAAGCGACAATCCACAAAACCCCATAGCGCAGAGAATGCCGACCGCGGGTTCCTGCATGAGAGGCTTTCGTACGCCTGACGGCACCCGAAACCCTTCACCAAGTCGGTCGTAGGGGCTATACCCTGAGGCGCTCGAAAGCGGACATCCAACGATGGCGGTGTCACGTCGCCTGTGCGCCAAAACCGGACATTCGCCTCCGGTGACGCAATGTGAGATTTGGGGCCGTGAGCGGACGGGCAGCCTTTAGGAGATGAGCCTCTACTCGGAACGACTTCAATGATGGCGCATCGCTGCCGTTCTTCCAGAGTGCAGCGAACGACTGGATTTGGCCCGAAGCAGACTATCGCTGTGGGATTAAAGCTGATGGCCGGGAGCTTCGCCTCCGACCTTTTCAAAAGTGCTAAACTGGAATTTCTGCACCGTCCCCCAAGGGGTTGTGTGTTCATGCCGCCGCGTCGCAGCGAGCCTAAACTGTTCCCCAAGAACAGCTTGCAAGCTCTCCGGATCGTAACGGACAACAGGCAGGCTGCTGCATTTCTCTGGTCCATCCATTGCGAAGGTGCCGATCACGGCTTTGCCACCGAATTTGAGAGCCCGTGCCAGCACGCGAACATAGGCTTGCTGATCGACGGTTGTTGTCAGAAAATGGAAGGCAGCCCGATCATGCCAGAGATCATACTCGCGGTCAGGCGTCCATACGGTCACATCCGATACAACCCATTGCACATGAGCCGTGTCTGCCAGTCGGAACTTGGCTGCCTCGAGGGCCACGCTAGAAAGATCAAGGACGCTAACGTGGGCCTGACCGGCTTCCACTAGCGCATCTACCAACCGCGACGCACCACCACCAATGTCAATTACTGACATTCCTGATATCAGTCCCGCTTCATGCAGCAGTGTCAGCGATAGGTCCGGGGTCTCTTCATACCAACTGACTTCGGTGTCAGACTTGGTAGTGTATACCCCTTGCCAATGCGTCTCTCGGTCTTGTTTTGCCATAAAATCATCCCTGTTCGGCATGCGAGTTTACCAGATATCGGTGCATCCAGCAGTGAAGCTCTTACGAAGCCGCCGTTCCCTACGGAAATGATCCGGCTTCTTTTGGCGCTTTGCAGACTAGGCGAGCGGACCGGCAGGTTTCGGGCAAACGACAGGATATGCCCAAAGGCCGATATGAAGGCGCGAAGCTGCCGTTTAGGGCTGACCGCATTTGGCATGGGACAAGCCCTATACCGAACTGGTTTCTTCGCCTTGAAGGGATGTGAACCGCTGTCGCCACTGCCTAATCTGCTAATTGACTGACGATGCGCAATCCTGAGGCGTAGGCATAATTATGGAACGAGAAGAAGTTTTAGATCTGCTCGAGCGAGGCTGCTTCAGCCTGAACCATGAGGCAAAAATGCATTCAATCAAACATGGGATGCGCTGGCGTAGAGCACATCCGCGACGGCCAGCAGCCAGTGGTCGTCCTTTCCAAGCCGAATAGGACCGCGAGTCCGCCTTAACTTACTTCTAGACAGAGTCTACACTCAATCTATTCGCAACCTATATTTGTGGGGATTAATACGGTAGATTGAACAATCTGCACCGATGTTAGGTCGAGGCAACGTGTAGAGAGTCCAAAATGCGGTAGCTCGACTGAACGATATTACAAAATCAGCTCGTAATGTCGCACACTTAAAGAATGCCTCGCCGGTTCTCAGCGAACGTTCCCGACGAATACAGCTAAGCCCAAGATTTGATTTTGTTGCGCCTAAATTTTTTTGGGGTTTCACCAAATAGTTGGTGGAACACCTGTAAAATAAATCTGACACTTTGTGTGCCTAAACGATTTCACGGTCTGTTTGCGTGGCATCCAAGAAATAGCCGCCGCACGTCTTGGAGCACGCTCCGTGAAGCCAGTTAGGTGGCCCAATTTAGGGCCCGAGGGGACAGGCTCGCCGCCGCAGATGTTTTCTATGGCCAAGTGCCTTCAAGAAAACCCTGTCCCCTCGGAACAGGCTCATACTGACACCGATGACATAAAGCACAATCACCAACTTCTAGGGGGCTGGAGAGGCATGACCATTTCGGGTTCGCATACCAACAGCACTTTTCCCACAGAAGAGGACAACGCACGGTCCGATGCCAGCCTAAATCTGTACGAGCGCATCAACAGGGTGGCAAGGCGCTGGCATGCCTCAACATTGGCGATCTACGAACACCAGTGCTGTGACACGCAAGACGTCAACGACCTGATCTATGGGTGGGATGAAGGTGGGGATCCAGACAGTCTGCTTTTAGATGCTGGCGCCAGCTTTGCGCTGGGGGTCCAGTGGCGACGGCTACTGTCACACGCGGGAGCAAGGTTCGATGGTCCCACCATTGTGCGCCTCGGCGACAACGTGGCCCTCCGATACGTTACCCATCCGCTCCTGTTGAGCGCAACCTATATCGTAGTCTCGCTCCCCACGGACGCAGAAAACGCCTCTAATTGCTCGCATGATATGGATGCGGCACTTTCCCTCGCCCGCATCACGGCTGATATCGAGCCTGTGATCTTAAGCAGGCGGGAACTGGAGATAGCTCGGTGGGTCTCCGAGGGCAAAACCTCGCCGGAGGTGGCGGTAATCCTCAGCCTGTCCGAGTACACCGTCAATGATTACATTCAATCAGGCATGAAGAAGATGGGCGCAACAAACAGGCTCAGCTTCATTGCGAAGACGATCCGCCAGGGACTGGTTGCTTAACAGGGTGGATGGCGCAACGGAGACCGGAGGACCATCTGCGAATTGGCGAGGTAGGTAGTTCTCGGAGCAAGGGACCAAGTGCTGACCAAACCACAGCACCTAATGCAGCCCCGTTCAGAGGCGTTCTCCGACCGAGGCTTGTGAGGTGACCGACAAATTGTTGCAATCGGGGTTCCGTGAACTCAGGCACCACTGCGTGCTAAGCGCATGACATCGAATGTCGATCCGGCGAAATAGTCGGCGGCAATAGTCCTGAAGGACTTACTGTTTTGTAGTGCAGCTGGTCCACCAATCGCAATTTTCACTGGCGACCGCGGGAACACCTTTCGAACTCGCCTAATTGCCTGCCGACAGGTTGGCAGGGCATGAAGGTCACCGACGGAGACAGCAATCATACTGCAAGACGACTGCTCAACCACTTGGTCCAGGTCGGTAGCTTTTCTCAAACAAATCTCGCCCTCCACGCTCCATCCCATCTTCTGGAATATCGCTGACACGACCGAGACGCCGAGCGCGTGTACCGTACCCTCCGTTCGGGCGATGAATAGTCGACGCTCACCACCTGCCAGACTTTTAGAGACAGCCTGGTCGTCAACGATGCGTCCAATCAGCCTGGCAAGCCTGACAGTGGCGATCGCCATTTGAGCGTGACTTTCATTCCCAGTAACTGACAGTTGCCACAACTGCGTCGCAACAGGCCAGAAAAGCATGGTGGCCAGCGTCTGAAGTGAAAGTTCGCTGGATACCAGGCGGTCCCCAATCTCACGGCACTGATGAGGATCATTGTGGAAGAGCGCGGAAGTCAATCGGGCGCGCAAGGCCACGGCTTCGCGCCAGCGCGCGTTTTTTGCCGCTTCCTCATGCAACTCGGGGAAACGATGGACAATGTCGATACCGGCTGCCGCCGTTACTTCGCCAAGGAGCTCGTTTCGGGAAATGCGGTGGCCGATCCGGCTTGGCACGCGAGCTATGATGGCGGATACAAGGAGGCTACGTTGTGCCGGAGCCATCGACGACCGTTGGTAAGCGGCACCAAGCCTGGCATCAGAGAAGGGCTTGTCGGCAAAAGCAACACGCTGTCTTTGAACCTCTCTGTTGTCTTTCGCGCACATTGCCCCCTCCCCAAAGCCTCATGTTCACCAGTCAGTCTATCTGATTATACAAACGGAGACTATGTGATTTGTCGGAGACAAATCCCCTTCAGGACAACGACCTTCCTTTGCGTCTCGTAGCCTGCGGGGCGAACGAGGTCATCCGCCGCCTGTTAGACATTCGCTTGTTTATGCGTTTCCATAGAAGACGCAGTTGGCTCAACAAAATCACATCTACCATGGCCCGTTATTACTGACTTAGGTTGTGACAGCTTAGGAACTGGCTAAAAAATGGAATAGGTTGCACACAGAACAATTACACCTTTGACTGAAGATCAGAGCACCGGGAAAATCAAAGATTGACCTTCGAAGCGATAAGTGCTACCAGTTAGCTACCGATATTTTCTTGCTGAGCTTTGGTTATCGCGCGTGTGGCACCGCGCCCTGAACGAACCCTCCCTTTAAAGCATCGCTATCACCATCCGCTGCGCATTAGCGCGGTGGCTTTATCTATTTCTAAGAAAGGGTTCATCATGACCACTGGCACAGTAAAATGGTTTAATTCCACCAAGGGCTTCGGCTTCATTCAGCCTGACAACGGCGGCCCGGACGCATTCGTCCACATCTCGGCTGTCGAACGCGCTGGTATGCGCGAAATAGTTGAAGGCCAGAAGATCGGCTACGACATGGAGCGAGACAACAAGTCGGGCAAGATGTCGGCCTGCAATCTTCAGGCCGCCTGATACATCAAGGATCTGCTTTCCTCTGGCCACGGATGCTGGCAGGGTGGGAGCTCGAGACCAACGAAGGTCAGGCAATTTGCCTGGCCTTTTTTTATGCCTCACTCGCAGCCGACACCGGACTGCATACAGGAGCCTTTATGACGCAAGAAGCAGCAGCGGAACTTCAGGCAATCAACACGGCCTGGCAGATCGCCATTCAAGAGATTCTCAGAGTGGTCGTGCGCGATATGTACATGACTGGTGACGCGTCAGCATTCAGATCGCAGGTCAAGCGGATCGAGGAGACCGCTGTAGACAGCATCTACAGCGGCCTGGTGCTTCGAGGCACGGACGAGTGGACGGAAGTTCTGGTCAAGGAAAAGGCCAGCAACTTCGTGACAACGCTGCTGACCTCGTTCACCTACGAAAAGGTGTAATTGAATAGCAGTGACGCGGCTGCGGAAGCAAGTCGTTCGCTGCGCCCTCATAGTTACTTTCTACGCAGCCTTTTTGAGTAACTTTTTAATGTCCGCAGGCTCGGACAGGGCTTCAAAGCTTGGCTTGGCAAGTACATAACCTTGTACCAGGTGCACTCCGAGGTCTCTCAAAACTTTCAATTCCTCGGCCGTTTCAACTCCCTCGCAAAGCGGCGTAATTGCCAAATCTTCCAACATATGGAGCGTGTGCTTGACGATGGTACGCTTGATGTTGTCGATATTGATGTTGCGGATGAGATCCATATCGAGCTTGACAATGTCAGGTTGAAAATGCGCAAGCAGGTTCAAACCGGAATGACCGGCGCCGAAGTCATCAATCGCTGTCTTGAACCCCATGTCACGGTAGGTTCGCAGAATATGAAGCAGATGCTTCGTGTCCAACTGCTCGTTTTCGGTGAACTCAAAAATGATCCGGTCGAGAGGAAATCCAGTCTTCATTGCTGCAGCGAGGGTCACGCGAATGCAAGCACGCGGTTCGTATACAGCATTTGGCATGAAGTTGATCGACAGCTTGGCATTATCGGTGGGCTCAAAGAGTTTGGACGCCAACTCGATGGCATTAACTCTGCATTGCTGATCGAACGCGTACCGGTTTTCCGCGTTAACTTTCTCGAGCACCGTTAAAGCCCCCTCACCGTTCTGCCCACGAACAAGCGCTTCATGCGCAAATACGCAGCCTGTCCTGATATCCACGATGGGCTGGAACGCCATGGAAAAGGGCAGAGCGAACCCCGCTCCCTCTCGGCAATCTTTGCAGCTTCCTGACATATTGCATCCTCACTCGTTTGAGCATTTGTCTACCATCCAATGCCTAACTTTCCGTACCGTTTGACCTATGACTGAATTAGCCATCATTGGAAAAGAGACGAGCAACGATTAGGCTGCACGTACGGGTCTATCTGCTGCAGACGATTGATGACGTCCTTTCCCATTGCCTGTACCCAGATCGAATTTGGACATTATGCCGCGGAGTTTCGTTGCCTCGCTGGCAAGTGTTTCAGCTGCGGCACTGCTCTCCTCGACCATTGCCGCATTCTGCTGTGTCGTCTGGTCCATGCCATTTACAGCGCCATTCACCTACGAAAGACCGGTGGACTGCTCGCGTGCGGCGGTCGAGTTCGCGACCACGTGGTCGTTGATTTCGACCATCAGCTTGGAAATGGTTCTGAATGCCCGGCCGGTGTCGCTGACGAGCTTCGCGCCGGTCGAGTTGGTTGACAGAGCGGTTGAGGTCATTCCGCAGGAATTCGAATTCGTGCGCGAAGGGCTCCGTCAACTCTGATTACAAGCTGGTTTCGGGAATGACGCTTAGGCTGATTGAGCCGATGCGCGCTTGGATCGACGCAAATGTTCTTTGGGGTGCGTAACGCTATCGTCGCGCCAGCCAATCATGGTGCTTGTGAGGGAATGAGCATTTCTCTCATAGCTGCGATGATCCGGGCATGGTCGTAAGGTTTTGTGAAGAAGCGGCCTTCAACCGGAAGAAGGTCATCTCTCAGCTGGCGATGGCCCGACGCGATTATAATCTTGACGGGGGGCCATCGGTCACGCACGGCCTCTGCCAGCTTCAAACCGTCCATGCTGCCGGGCATGTCGATATCAGTGAACATCAGGGAAATTTCAGGGTGCGCATTCAAGATTTCTATCGCTTCATCGGCACTCGACGCTTCGAACACGAAGAAACCTTCTTCTTGAAGTGACATTGCGATATCGATGCGGACGAGTGTTTCGTCCTCTACCACAATTACTGTCTCCCCGTTTTGCGCCATTCCTTATACTTTTCCCCGGCAGATTTTTGCGCTTCTCAATTGGTTGGCCGAACGAGGAAAACGTCCCACCAGAGTAATTGATCCTCCAGATTTTAATTTATTTTCTCGATGGTTAATTGAGATCGCGTCTCGCACCAATCGGGCTGGCGATCAGCTTGCGCTAATGCGTTCGGCTGGGCCTTGAACACTGCAGTGAAAGCCATCCGGAGCAAATGCGATATCGGGGACAGTTCCGAACAGTGAACTGAGAGCGGAACGCACGTAACGCGTTCCGTACCCTTGCCTGGTAGGCTCGCGCACCGCGGGCCCCCCGACCTCTGCCCAACTTAGACGGAAATCGGTTTGACCGGCGGCCATCGCCCAAACTAGCTCAACGTGCCCACCGGGTTGCGAAAGCGCACCGTACTTAATGGCATTTGTAATCAATTCGTGAAGACACAACGCAATTGTCGTTCCTGCGTCCCGCCGAACAACCATATCCTCGCCAGTGACTTTGATGCGCGTGGCCCCGTCGCCATTGTATGGCGACACAGTAAGTGCAACGACCGCAGACAGACGAACCGTCTCACCACCAGCCTCAAACACAGCGGCATGCACATTGGACAGCGCCTGCAGGCGACCGGAGAAGTCCTGGGCCAACTCCTCCAGGGTTGTAGCCCCTCTTTTTGTCATCTGGAAAATCGACTGGACACTCGCCAGTATGTTCTTGACCCGGTGATTAAGCTCCAGACGAAGCTCTTTTTCGCGCTCGATGGAATCGCGCACCTCACGCTGCCGCAGTCGCACCAATAGGTTAGACTGAATGCCGTTCACGAGTTCCAGCGGTGTGATAGGACGTGAGTAAAACAGTATGCGCGCGCCCGGCCAGCAATCTTGCAATTGGGTCCGAATACGAAAAAGTGGTGCCGCTCGCTCCAAAAGGACGATGATGGGCACCTCTGACCAGTCGGGCTGCTCAACAAGATGCGCAGCAACTCGGTCCAGAACATTAGGACTAAGTGCTTCATGCGTGATGACGATCATGCCAGGAGACATGGCGAGGTTCTCGATCAAATCAGCGTCTGGCTTGGCAGCTTTGACCTCGATCTTATGCTCCTGGAGAAAGGCAGCGATGTAATCTGCATCCTTGCGAAAGGGAGCAAGGACGAGCACCCAGTCCAGCTCGCTTTCGGTGGAGACGGTCATCCTTTTGATTCTGGGAGAGGATTGTACGCAACCACGCTTACGCCCCCACTCTCGATGATGAGTTCACGGATGTTGAGATCGTGCGGACCATGGCGCTTCTTGACGACAGTGATGTTCCGGCGCAAGCGCCCTTCATGTTCCATGATCCGCAAAAGCAGCACGGTATCGCCAAGGAAGCTCACATCAACATCGATGCCGACATTCTGGCCGATCAGGCCATGTTGCGCAACGATCAGCATTGTCAGCACGCCCGAACGGGCGAGATATTTGAGGAGTGACTGAATATCGCGAACCGCTTTTTCGCGGTGCGGTAGAGAGTTCAGGTAGCCGGTTAAACTGTCGATGACCACGACCCGCGATTTGTTCTGCGTGACGGCATCCTGGACGATCTGTCCGAATTCGCCTGGGGAGATTTCATTGGGATTGAAATCGCGCAGGATCAGCTTGCCCTCTTTATGAAACTGCCTCAGTTGCATGCCCAAGCCTTCCGACCGACGGAAGAACGTCTCAAGCCGCTCCTCGAACAAGAAGAGCGCGACATTCTCCCCGCGCTCGAGTGCGGCTGTTGCGTACAGTGAGGACATTGTCGACTTGCCGGTACCCGACTGGCCAATAACCAAAGTTGTCGTCCCGGATTCTTGGCCACCGCCGAACATCTCATCCAACTCGGCCACACCAGATTTGATCAGTTGGGGCTTGGCGCTCTCCGCCGCAGTGCTCGGCATAATACGAGGGAACACCACGACGCCCTCGCCTTCGCGGATAGCCATATCGTGATAACCATCGGCGATGGGCACGCCGCGCATCTTTGAGACCTCTATGCGGCGACGGACCCCGCCGTATTCTTCAAGCGACTTGTCGAAGCGGATAACGCCATGAGCAAGGCCTTCAACCTCTTCACCGCTGCGATCGGTCACGGTTGTTTGGGTATCGAGGAGCAGCGCCGCGACATTCCTCTTTGCAAGGAACGACTTAAAGCCGATCAGCTCGCGACGAAAGCGGGGGCTATCACCGGTAATCAGGCGGATCTCAAGTAGGGAATCGTAGACGAGACGACGCGGCTTGTGCTCCTCTATCGCGGCTTCAATGGCTTTACGTGTTTCGTCCAATCGAAGGTCGGCGGTCAGAAATATGCTCTGGTCATCGGCCTCATTGACCGTACCAGAGGTCGACAACTCTTCAACCCGGATGCCATCGAGTGTCCAGCCATGTGAAACGGCGATCGCCTCCAACTCCGAGGCTGTCTGCGATAGCGTAACATAGATACAGTTCTCACCAGCCTCGACGCCAGCGCGCAAAAACTGCAACGCAGCCGTAGTCTTGCCTGAACCAGGGGCGCCTTGAAGCATATACAAGTTAGATGCCGGGAGGCCACCGCGCAAAATTTGGTCGAGGCCGACAATGCCGGTGCTGACGACGGCAGGCTTTTTTCGTTTCGGCATGTTTCATTTCCGCTTTCGAGATCGGCGCAATCGAGTCAGCTGAGCGCTTCGTCAGGCAAGTGCCGCCAAAAAGTTATATGTGTCTGTCCCAAAACTGCAATGCAAGGGGCAGTAAATGCCCACGCTCATCGAGAACAATCGCAGGTTTACAGCGCCACGCCGCTACGCCGCGAAATTGATCACAATTTATTCCGCAATTAAGGACACTCAACCGTATCCGATGAATTGAGGTCTCCAGCGTAGTCACAACACTGGTTCGCAAGGGCGTTCTTAAGCAAGAGCGTGGACGTGAGCACAAAGAATGCCTGCCTCGAATGAGAGGGAGGTACCGTAGCGTTAGGCATCAGTTTTCGGCCACCCGCTCCAATCTTTGTTTACCACTATGATTGTATCGTAAACCAAATCGGAGGTGAAGATGGTGGTCGCGCGCCCGTTTGGGAAGTTATCGGCGGAGGCAGTGCGCAAGGAGGCTGCTCGGCTTGAGGCGTTGGAAGATCTGGATCTTCTCGACAGTCCAAGAGACCCTGGCTTTGATCGGATCGTACGGCTCATAAAGGAGATCTTCAGCGTCGAGATTGGCATTGTTTCGTTCATTGACGCTCACCGTCAATGGTACAAGGCCTGCTCGAGGATGCCAGACGATGAACTCCCCCGGGGCGACACGTTTTGTCGCTACGTACTGGAGACGGAAAATCAGCTCGTTGTCCAAGATACACTTCTTGATGAGCGGTTTTGTCGGCACCCCGCCGTCACTAATCCTCCCCACATACGCTTTTACGCAGGATTTCCGCTTAGGACCGATGAAGGTCACATTGTCGGCACGATCTGCGCGATTGACAGCAAGCCACGTTCGTTTGGTAGGCGCGATACACGCGTTCTAGAGGAACTTGCCGGAGCCGTGATGGACAGGGTTTCCCTGGCGAAACTCGCGGCAACTGATGGTTTGACTGGACTGTCGACCCGCCGCACGTTTCGCGAGGAGGCGCACCGGTTGATCGCTCAGGCCGGTCGGCACAGGCACGAGATTAGCTGCTTGATGCTCGACATTGACCACTTCAAGAAGATCAATGATCAACATGGGCATGCGGCCGGCGACGAAGTGTTGAAATCAGTCGCTTCGGTTTGCAGAAATCATTTGCGGGTTGGCGATCTCTTCGGCAGGCTTGGTGGCGAGGAGTTCGCGATTGTATTGCCGCATGTCGGGCGAGAGGGTGCTCTCGAAACGGCAGAAAAATTGCGCCAGGCGGTGGCATCCTCAGAAGTTGTGCTCAACGCAGTGACATTAGCGGTCACAGCAAGTTTCGGAGTTACGGCCGCCTCGATCGTAGCCAAGGACATCGATACGCTGCTCGCCCAGGCTGATGCGGCAATGTATCAAGCCAAGGAAGCCGGCCGGGATCGTTGCGAAGTCTGGGGGAAGAGAACCGGAGAGGGGGAAGATACAGCTTCAAGACGGCGTGTGCTGAAATCGGGACGTATACTCATGAACGATCGACGATCCACGATCGATTGCACCATTCGCTCGCTCGGGCCTGATGGGGCTAGCATCGCGGTCTCGGAAGCCTCCTTGATACCCGCACGCTTTCGATTGAGCATTGAAGCAGCCGGTTTAGAGACCGAATGTAGGGTGGTCTCGCGGAACAAACATGTACTGGAGATCAGCTTCGTTTGATTTCACTTGGGGCGTGGTGTGAAGGCGCGAGCATGCTGTTAGAGGTTCAAAACGTCGTTTTGAAAATGCTCGCGGAGGGCCACGAGCCCTCAAAAGGGCTTGAGGCTCTTTGTCTTTTTCTAGAGGATCAACTGCCATCGACCACGGCAACCATACTCCTCGTCGACGACGAGGACTGCCTGCAGCCATGCGCCGGACCGGGCTTGGAACCATTTTTCGTCAAGGCTATCACCGGCCAACCCATTGGGCTTCTTCAAGGCTCGTGTGGTGCCGCAGCATTCACGGGTGACGCGGTAACAGACATTGACCTGCAAAAATCCGAACGATGGCGCAATTACGCCCCTTTGATAAAGCCGCTCGGATTGCGAGCCTGCTTTTCAAGCCCGGTTCTTTCAAGGGCGGGCAAGGTTGTCGGGACTATCGCGCTTTACTTCAAGGAATGTCGCGGACCGACTCCACTTGAGCAAAGCATTATCGAGGGCTGCTTACCGCTCTGCATGATCGTGCTTGAGCACAGGGAGCGGGTTGCGGAGATGGAGAGACTAGCATACTCGGACAGCCTGACCGGTTTGCCCAATCGAGCAGCCTTTCGGCGGATGGTGGACAAAGTGCCGGAAGGGCCGCGGTCAATCCTGCTGATCGACGTTGATAACTTGAAACAGGTCAACGACACCTTCGGGCATTTTGTCGGCGACAGCTTAATCGCTGCCGCAGCGAAACACCTGATGCACCTCGTCATAAATGGGCGGGCATTTCGCATTGGCGGCGACGAATTTGCTGTGGTGGTCGAAGGATTTTCTCTGAATCAAATACAAGAGCTAGCGGAACGGATCTGTCTCCTCTCCGCAACTGCGCTGATCTGCGCGGGCGTTAAGATACTACCCAGCGTCACAATAGGGCTCGCCGTCGAAGAGACGCCTGGCTCGGAGCTAAACCTGCTGCAACACTCAGACCAGGCACTTTACCACGGCAAGGAGTTTGCCCGCGGTACCTGGACCTTGTTCGACCCAACAGTCGCAACTACGATCAGCAAACGTAATCAGGCCATCCAGCTACTTTCCAACGCTCTTGCCGAGCGACGGGTCGAAGCTTGGTATCAGCCGATCTGTAGGCTTGATTCCCATCAACTGGTAGGAACGGAGGCGCTTGCCCGGATAAGGCTCGCCGATGGCACGATCTTAGCAGCTGGACATTTTCATGAGGCTACTAAAGACGCGCGCGTGGCACGCGAACTCACTCGCCAGATGATACAGTGTATCGTCAGAGATATAGGCACCTGGCTTGCCTCGTCAATTCCGTTTCAGCATGTCGGTATCAATGTCTCGGCAAGCGACCTTTCAGACAACGACTTTATTCACTTTTTGAATGAAGCCTTTAGCGCGGCCGGTATTCCACTCAGATATATCATCCTGGAGATCACCGAGTCGGTCTATCTTGGCGATACCAACGGCAAAATTGCAAGCCAGATTAAAAGTCTGCGAGACGCCGGATTCAAGATCGCACTTGACGACTTTGGTACGGGCTTTGCGTCCCTGACCCATTTGCTGACTGTTCCGGTAGATATCATTAAAATCGACAAGAGCTTCGTCGATCTCCTCGGCGTTAACGAGGCCAGCACCGCAATAATTGAGGGCCTTTTGCACATAACCAGACGCATGGGAATAAAGGTTGTCGCAGAGGGCATTGAACATCAAAACCAAGAACACTTGCTACTCGATCGAGGCTGCCAGCTGGGTCAGGGTTACCTATACGCCAAAGCGGTTCCCGCAAAGGAAGCAGCCGATCTGTTAGTAGCAAGGGGACAATTCCTCCCAATGTGACACGGGCTCGTTGTGGTGATGACCACTAAGATCAAAAGAGAAAGGCGCCGGTTTACGAGTTGGAGCGACAACAAATTTATCACCCGCCCGCCCGTGAGATCGCGGCCGGCCGACAGAGCGTAACCATACTCTAAGGTCTCCGCTATAAAGTTTGTCTAGAATTAGGAGCAACCCGCGTGCGCTACAACTCTGACACTCAAAGGAGGCTGATTATTCGCGAGGAGAACGAGTCCCCGTCAACCCTTTCCCAGCATCTGGAGTACGTGGCCAGCTTGCTCAGGGAGAACGGGCCGACGCTCGCTGACCGGTACAGTTGGCTTGAGACTATGATCAACCACGTTCCCGATTACATTTATGCGAAGGATCTCAATGGGCGGTTCCTTTTCGCAAACAACGCTGTTGTTCGAAATAATGGGCTGTCGAGCGTTGACGAAATTATCGGCCTAACCGATTTCGACCTGCATGGCCCCGAACTCGCAGCGCCGATTGCAGAGATTGAGCAGAGAGTAATAGCGTCAGGCATTGCCGACCTTGGCTATGAGGAGCGCGCCTTAAAAGGCGGGCAAGACCGATGGCTGATGATGTCGCGCGTTCCGTTGAAGGATAGCGAAGGTCAAATTGTTGGTGTCGTCGGTGCGTCTCGCGACATCACCGCTAGGAAGGCGTCTGAGCGCCTGATGTCGGTACAGGCTCGGCTCCTCGAAATGATCATTGAAGCTGTTCCCGCGACTGAGTTCTTCGAGAGGTTCGCGGCCCTCCTTGAGCAGGCCGCCGATGGTGTCGAAACCGTCTTGTTTGTACCCCACGGCAAGACCGAACTAAAGCTTGCAGTCTGCTCCACTGTTGGATGGCCGAAGGGCACCACAGTGAGCGTCGTCGGTATGACCACGGCGGCGTGCGAGATGGAGCAACTCGTTGAACAAATACGAGACCCCCAAGACTTCGTCCGAAGTGTCGAAATTCGGGCCTCCGACGGCAGCCTGCACGCCTTACTAGTCGTCACGTTATTCGGTCGAAGGCCTGAGCCCTCATTAAGCGAGTTTATAACGTCAGCGGCGCGGTTGGCGGGCATAGCCATTGACCGCATCCTGGCTGAGAAACGCATCCGGTTTCTGGCGGAGCACGACGCATTAACGGGATTACTCAAACGCGATGGTCTTGATCACAAGCTAAAGGAAATGCTTGCCTCAGCAGCACACGGCGCCACGCGAGTGGCGGTTGCCTTTTTGGACTTGGACAACTTCAAACTGATCAACGACACTCTCGGCCATGAGGCGGGAGATGAACTCCTTAAAGAGGTTGCGGCCATCGTCGCGGACGCGATTGGAGTTAACGGACTTGCAGCGCGCATTGGTGGGGATGAATTCGTAGTGGTCCTGCCTGAGGCCGGTCATGACCTGATCGCTCAGGCACAAGAACTTAGAAAATCTATCGGTCGTCTTCACATGGTGAATGGATATGAGTTGAGGGCAACGGCGAGCATCGGTCTGGCGGTGTATCCCGACCACGGTACAACTCCCTCCCAGCTTCTCGCACGTGCCGACCTTGCGATGTATCGCACCAAGCGAGACGGTCGCGACGGGGTGACACTCTTTGCAATCGATATGGCGCATGAGGCTTCGCAGAAACTCCTTCGCCACGAAGAACTACGACGCGCCTTGAACCGCAGCGAATTCATCCTCCATTACCAGCCGCAAAAGAACCTTCGAACTGGCGTTATCACGGGCGTAGAGGCGCTCGTTAGATGGAATCATCCGACAGAGGGCTTGATTGGGCCCTGTAGCTTCATTCCGATAGCAGAGGAAAGTGGACTTATCCTGGAACTTGGTAAGACGGTCTTGGAAGAAGCTTGCCGTCAAGGTCGAGCCTGGCAAGATGCGGGGCTAAATCCCGTGACGATAGGGGTGAACATGTCTGCACGACAGTTCCAGGACCCCGGTCTGACCACCATGGTCGCGGACGTGCTGGCACGCACGGGGCTTGATCCTATATGGCTCGAAATCGAGATCACTGAGAGCCTCATCATGAAGGACGTGGATGCAGCGGTAACTCGAATGAAGGAGCTGACAAAACTCGGAGTTAAACTGGCGCTGGACGATTTCGGCACGGGATATTCGAGCCTGAGTATGCTGAAGCGCTTTCCACTGTCTAGACTCAAAATTGATCGCTCATTCATATCTGAGTCTCCACATGATCCCGACGACTGCGCAATCGTTTCGGCGATCATCTCGCTCGCAAACACATTGGGATTGGATGTGCTGGCAGAGGGCGTGGAGACCGAAGCGCAGGCGGACTTCCTGCTTTCGGCTGGCTGTACTCAGGTTCAAGGCTTCCTGTTGGGTCGGCCCGAGCCACCAGAAGACGTTGAGCGACTTCTAGACCGCAATTATATCCAAGCAACGGTGACCAATATTTTTTAAATAAACCATAAGCGTTTTAAGTGTGAAACAATCAGAACTTGATTATTTGATGATCCGTTTGCCTGAAAGGGCCAGCAGATTTTTGAGACTCTGCTTCCTTTTTGTAGTATATCTCGATCCCGGCGAGGAGGGGGCAATATAATCATGCTCTGTGATGATCGAATAGCTTAAACAATGCGACAGTGTCGGCTGACCTATTATCTGATGTCATTCCAGGCGGCAAATTTCAGGCGACGATGATTTAACCGCCTCCAAGCTTCTCGAGGTTGGAGAGGCTGTTTACAAGAATGCCGCCGCGGCTGGTCGCAATCACACCGCACTTCACTATATCGCCGATGATTCGGTTGAGGTGTATATGTGTTAGGCCAATCGCATCGGCGAGAAGCGTCTGCGTTAGAGGAATGAAAACAGGGTGAGGTCCGGTGCCTTGGGTGGAGAGGCGTCTGGCAAGCTCTGTCAGCAGCATTATCACACGGGCTCTAGCGTCGCACCGGCCGAGGCTCATGATGTGGTCGCGCATGATCGCATTCTGCTCTTCCGCGAGCGTCCATAGCGCCTCGTTTAGTCCGACGACGGTGTTGGCAAGGCCAATAAGCCCCTCGCAGTCGAAGCGGTCGATACGGACCGCGGTTACAGCTGCGATGCCATGATCCATAACCGTGGGGTAAAGATGCGGGTTGCAAATATCTCCTGCCGTCAGAAACATAATTACCTGACGACCGCCGTCAGGTACGAGACGATAACGGATGGCGAGGCCGTGGCCGATGGTGACTACCTGTCGAATGGGCGCGCCTTCGCTTAAGATCTCATTTCCTTTATCCAGACAAGTCGATCGGAATTTAATACTAGACAGCTCAGGATTCGTGCGCCCTGGGTAGGGAAGAAGTAGTACCAGACGGCGGACGAACGGCGATACATGATGCATGGCACTGTCCCAACTCAAATCGCCTAAACTCGGAAATGATATTTTGTCTTCGAATTGAAATATCTGACTAAATTCTCAACACAAAACTCAATGCATAAGTTCCATATACGCGCTTTTATTTAGAATATAAAATTCAAATTGGGACGTCTATCCTATTTATAATTTCGAAAATTAATTAAAATAAAAGATATAATATACGATATTTCGAACGTACATTATTAGCACAAACGCTTTACAAGCGACATTTGCAATTGTTTTGAGCATCAATAAGACAAGAATGAATTCCGCAGTCAATGTCCCCAGCCTATCGGATACCAATTCTGTCGAGGCATGCGGACGTGGCTAGTGGGTCAAGCTTGGCGCAATGCTGTTCCTAGGCTTCGGCTGGCGGCATTTTACCAATGGCTCCAGAAGATGACGGCTGTCGAAGCAATGTAAAATTAGAGTGTGGCGAAATCCTCAACTTTAGGCTTCAACATAGTCCTCGCTAACGCACGATGCCAACCTTCTAAACAGTTGATCATTCTGGCGAGCGCTGGGGGTGACCAGACTATGGCACCTACGGTGCGTCGTTGATTTCCAGGGTTGTCCGCTCCGCAATGCGGGTGCAGTGTAATGTTGACGGGAGGAAGAGCCATGAATGTGCCGAGAGATTTTGGACTTGCGGGCGACTTGCTAGCTCTTGCACTCAATACGATCAGAGAAAAACACGGCGGATGGATGGCCGACGCGCCGGAGACCCGCAACCTGATCGTTGCAATGATAGAAGGCGGAACTGACAATGAAACCGGTCTTGTTGCCATGGTCGAGCTAGCTTGCGGCAAGCGAAACGCCCTGAAGCCCCCGACCTTGCACTAGCTGGACAGTTGGGAGTTCGTCTCGCGGGCAGGTCACCGAACAAGCATTGGGCCTTTTTCACGGCGCAAGCATAGCTGCGGCCAGCCTCATTGACAGTGACCGTTAGTGATTCAAAACGATCGCAGGCCGGGATACAAGAGAAACACCTCGTCGCCAGTCAATCTGCGCGCACACCATCGAGACCCTGGCTTGATGGTGTGGAGGATGCAAGGAAGAACAGCAGGTTCCAAAAGCTGATTGATAGGTCGATCGGCTTTTTCTTGACTGGTGCCCCGTCAGTTTGGGAAGTGCTCGACATGAGTCTTTGCGGTACGGCCAAAATAGACGACGCGGCGGCCTAGGAACGAGACGATGTATCCTGCGCAGCCGGCGGCTTTAACCTTCTCGCAGAAGGCGACGTAGCTATAGTCGGAGGGATTGGCCTGCGCCCATCGAACCAAGCGTCCGATCTCGATGGTGTCGAAGGCCGCGCCGACATTGCCAGCGGAGGGATGTATCTCCATCACTACGCTGTCGCCGTCCGGCAGGTAATAGGTCTGGCTGTTGCAGCGATAGTCAACCGTGTAGCCCTCGAAGCCGGCAGCGATCAGTTTTCCGATGATATCCGGAAAGCTCAAGCTCCCATCGCGGGCAGCATGCAGGCAAATTTCTGCAATGGAAATTCGTTCCGCGTCCATGGCGGGTTCCTTTTGTTTCGATGCTAAGTTTGGCCGGTGGGTTCAGTCGACGGGGGTTGCGTTCAGTTCTCGCCGTGCGGCGAGAACCCTCAGGATTCGGTCGAGTGTTTCATGTTCTTCATTTGTCAACACGCCAAAGAATTCAGCGTCATTCTGGTCGGCAAGCGATGCCAGGACCGGAATTCTGGCCCGACCCTCTCTAGTCAGAGACAAGCTGTGAGCGCGCTGGTCCTCTCGGCTTTCCACTTTCTCAACCAATCCTTTGGCCACGAGCCGATCCGCAAGTTTGCTGATGGCCCCCTTTGTCATGCCCATCTGCTCCGCCAGAGCCGACGGAGCCGTTGGCTCGAAGTCGTAGAGCGCCCGCATGAACGACCATTCCGCGACAGTGATATCTTCGCCGGATACCTTGCGCGCGAACTCCTGCGACACGGCGTTTGACACCATTCGCATCCAATAGCCGGTGTGGTCGGTCAATCTCGAGGCTGAGGTCATGAAACATTCCTTGTTGACTAGGAAACTAAATTCAACATGTTTCCTAGTCAACATTAATATTCTAGGCCGCGTAAGCGCGAGCCGCAGGTCGTGACGGTGCGCGGACTGCTTGGATTGCAGGCTTGGCAATCACTGGCGCTGACCCCTTCTCACCCGAGCCAAGACGCAATATTGGAACTGCCACAATCCGCGGAGAGTGCCCCGGACCGGGCAGTTTCGTCTCACTCTAAGCAGATTGGTCATCTGGAGGCGCCGAAGCAGGCGTCGTCGATGCGCCGCCGCGGCTGGCTATGGAGATGGTCGATCTGATCCGCTTCAAGACATCGACGCTGACGGCGATCGGATTTCAACGCAACGGGGTATGGGGCGAGGAAACGGCATCGCAGAAGATCGAGCATCTCGGCCTCATGTTCGGGGCGCTCGCCGCCTCGCCCGCCGGCATTGTCAAAGGGCGCGGCGTGCCGCTGAGCCAACTGACCTTTGGCCTGCTGATCTTCCCAGGTGTGTGGGATTGGTATCTGCAATGGCGCGAGCAGCGGCGTGGCTTCTATACCAAGTGGGAAGAAGACATGCTGATGGTGGCAATGGCGCTGACCCGTGCCGAAGTCGGCTGGATACGACAGCATCCGGAATTATTGAAGAAGGTTCAGCCAATCGAAGGGCTGATCGCGCCGGAGGAGATAGAGTTTGCGGCGCGCGACTGGCACGGCGCCTGCGATGCATTCCACCGGCACGCTGCCAATCGCTCGAAGGAAATCCAGCGTGTCATGCGGGTGCATCGTGATCCATTCGAGCCGATCATGGTGGTCCTTGAAGCAGACAGCCCACTGTTGGAATACCGGAAGATCACAGATGAGATCCTGAAGCGTATGCCGGATGAAGCTCGTTATCCTCGAGCAGCAGCCGAAGCTGTCCGCTCTTTCCTATTGCTTCGCTTGGGTCTTCATCTTGGGCTTCGGCAAAAGAACCTTCGCCAACTTCGCTTATGCCCGCGCGGGCATTTTCCGACATCGGAGCGACGGCTGGAAGACATGAAATGCGGCGAACTGCGCTGGAGCGATCGGGAGAACGGATGGGAGGTGCTCATCCCGTCCGTTGCCTTCAAGAACGCAGCTTCATCCTTTTTCGGGCAAAAGCCCTTCCGGCTGATCTTACCGGACCTGCTCGACCTCTACAAATACCTTGAGGCCTATATCGATCGCCATCGCGGAGTGCTACTCGGGTCGGCAAAGGATCCGGGCACCTTGTTCGTCAAGACGGTGAAGACAACCAGTCTGGACGCGGCATACGATTCCGCCAAATTCTATGAAGCCTGGCGAACCGTGATCCAACGCTATGGCATCTACAATCCCTATACCGGCCGCGGGGCCATCAAGGGATTGCTTCCGCACGGACCGCATAATCTTCGGGATATTCTGGCAACGCATATCCTCAAGCAGACCGGGTCATACGAGCAGGCCAGCTATGCCATCCAGGACACACCGGATGTCGTTCAGCAGCACTACGGTCGCTTCCTGCAGCAGGACAAGGCGGCACTTGCGGCGAAAATCCTAAATCAGGTTTGGGAAGCCGCATAGCCACTCGGGTGAATGGCTGATCCATATCGCCCATGCAGATGCAAACCAAGCCCCGCATCTGTATGGGCACTGCTGGTCGTCTCCGCCTTAAAGGGTGAGAACCGTCGACTATGTTGTTACAGCTCCATCATTGGAAAATTTTCTAGCCAGGGCATTAGTTCAACGACCGTTTTCGCGCCGAAGAACGAAGATGCTGCGGGGAGAGCGGCTGAGGCAGAAGGCTCTGGCTATAGTTTGCGCCTGAACTGAACGTTGCTCGGTAAAGGCAATGCATGACGAGATCTCCAACAAAGAGACCTGACCATGCACGCCCCCAGCCTGCGCACACGCTTCTCAACCCGATGCGTCGGCGGCACGGCACACTGATCCTTCAACAATAAGGCATAGGCCACTACCAAAACGAACTTACCCGATTGACTGTCTCGGCTGTCATTGCTTAAATCATTCGTGACACTTGCTCCTGCCTGCCGATTTCATCTGAAAGAACGCAGCCTCCGGATACCGTGCCAAAAACCGCTCCCACGCCGATCAGCACAGGCTCATCAACGCCGATTGTCCCCATGGCATCCGGCAGACTTCCGAGCGGGCCGGCCCAGCGCTGTTCCTGCGGGCGGCTGACGGAGGACATCACGACGACGGGCGTGTCGGGCGTCATGCCGTTCTCCCTCAGCCGCTGCTCGATCTGCCCTGCCATGCGTCCGCCCATGTAGAAGATCGACGTCTGATTGGCCGAGGCGAGCGAGGCCCAGTCGACGGTCCGGGGCAGTTCGTAGTTCCGCGAATGGCCAGTGACGAAACGCACCTGTTGGGCGTGATCGCGATTGGTGAGCGAGGTCTTCAGCGATGCGGCCATGGCCGAGGCTGCAGTGATGCCCGGCACGACGTCGACGGCAATTCCCTCACTTTGCAGCCGGGCGATTTCCTCCCCTGCCCGGCCGAAGATCATCGGGTCCCCCGATTTGAGCCGGACTACGCGTTTGCCGGCCTTGGCGAAGCGCACCATCATATCGTTGATGTCATCCTGGCGGCAGCTCTCCCGGCCGCCTCTCTTCCCGACGAGGAAGCGCTTCGCCTCCCTGCGGGCCAGTTCCAGCACCTCCGGCGAGACGAGATCGTCGAACAGGATGACATCGGCAGCCTGCAAGGCCCGCATGGCCTTGAGGGTCAGCAATTCGGCATCCCCCGGCCCCGCCCCGACCAATGTCACCGAGCCCGTGGGAGGCAACGAGGCGATCTGCTCTGCTGTGTTGAGTAAGCGGTCCGCCGTCTCCTCCCCCGGCGGCTCGTTCGTCGACAGACTTTTGGCGACGAAACGCTCCCAGAAGAGCCGCCTTGCCGGTCCTGGCGACAGCCGGCGATTGACCGCCTCGCGCAACGACTGGGCAAGGCTTGCCCATTGTTTCAGCGCCGGCGGCAGCAGCGTTTCGATCCGCTGGCGGATTGCCTGGGCGACGATGGGGGCTGCCCCATCGGTCGATATCGACACGATCACCGGCGAGCGATTGACGATCGAGCCGAACTGGAATTGGCAATAGGCCGGGTTGTCGATCACATTGACGGGGACGCCTGCCGCGCGCGCCGCGCAGAAAAAGGCGCGCGCCTCGTCGTCGGTTTCGCAGTCGGCCAGTGCCAGCGATGCCCCGGCGAAGATGCTGCAATGCCAGGGATGGGCATGATGAGTGAGCGCGGTGCGCTCGATGAACGCCTTCATCGTCTCGCCGAGTTCACCGGTTTCGCAGTAAAGCTCCACCTTGGCACCGCAGGCCTGCAAAAGCTCCGCCTTCCAGGCGGCGCCATCCGATCCGCCCGCGATGACCGCCCGTTTGCCCGAGAGGTTCCAGAAGACTGGAAGCTTGGCAAGCGGAGCGATGCGTTCGTGTCCGTCACTCTGCGGCAAGGGCTTGGGTCGCATCCAGGATCCTCCTGATTTCGGGGCGGCAAGAGCCGCAGTTCGTTCCGGCACTCAAGGCCACACCGACTTCGTCCACGGAGCGGCAACCGCTTTGTGCGGCAGAGTTGATCTCGTTGATGCCGACCGAAAAACACGAGCAGACGATGGTGCCCTTGTCGGGCCGGCCCGCCGCCGGACGGCCGGCGATCAGCGTGGACCGGGCGTGACGGTCTGAATGACGCTGCTCGAGTTGGTCAACCGCCCATTGCCGCGAGACGGATACAGGCTCGGGCGAGACGAACAGGGCGGCCAGAAGTGTGTCTCCCTCGAAGGCGAGCAGGCGATGGTCGCCTGCCTGCCGGTCGAGGTAGCCGGAAAACTCGTGGTGATCCTCAAGCAACAGGCTGCGCCGCAGCCAGCTGTCCCAGCCCTCGGATGGCGGGTCGCCCGCAAATTCCAGGCGGTAGCCACCCTCGGTCTTGGCGATTGCCCAATAAGCAAACGGGAGGTCGCGCGGATGAGTCCGCGTCACCAGGAAGCCATGCGCCTGCGCCGTGTGGCGGGCGACTGATACGCGGGCCATCTTCAGTGCGGGCTGGCCGGAGATCGGGTCGACACGGGAGGAGACCAGTGTATCGACACGTGCGCTCGGTGCCGTCTCGCCTGTCCAGTGCATCGGCACGAAGAGCGCGCCGCGCATCAGCCGTTCGCTCAGCAGGGCGCGCACGATGATCTGTCTGCCGTTTGCGCCTTCGATACGCACCAGATCGGCATCGCCGATACCGGCGTTAGCGGCGTCGGCCGGATGGATCTCGCAGAAGGGTTCGGCGATATGGGCGGAGAGCCGGGCACTTTTTCCCGTCCTCGTCATCGTGTGCCAGTGATCGCGGATGCGGCCCGTATTGAGGGTGAAGGGATGACGGTGATCCACCGTTTCCACTGCCGGTGTCGTGACGGGCACCAGGCGCGCCCTTCGGTCGGCGGTAAAGAAGCCACCATCAGCGAAAAAGCGGGCAAGGGATGATCCATCCCGCTTGAGCGGCCACTGGAACGGCGCCAGATCCTCGTAGGCTTTCGGATCGATCCCGGCATGGGCGCCGATGTCGAAATCGCGTTCGCCCTCGTTTTCGAAGGTGGAAAGGGCCGCATGCTCGGCATAGATCGCAGCCGGGCTGCCATAGTCGAATTCGGAACCGAAGCCCATGCGCCGGCCGACCTCGGCCAACTGCCACCAGTCGGCGCGGGCCTCGCCCGGCGCGGATAAGAACGG
>JARXAQ010000341.1 GCA_029865825.1 Rhizobium sp. | reverse complement strand
ATGGGAGACTCGTGCGTGGACATTCGGATTTTTAAAGCGGACAGGAAGCTGATGAACACCACGGCCGTGGCTCTCGCTCTTGCCCTGGCGGGGCTGTCCGGCTGCCAGACCTCCGAAGTGTTCCACAACGGTTATGTGGTCGACCAGGCAGCGCTCGACTTGGTGCCGGTGGGCTCCAGCCGCGAACAGGTTCTCCTGTCGCTCGGCACGCCCTCGACCACCGCCACCTTCGACGGTGAGGTGTTCTATTACATTTCCCAGAAACGCGTCCGCTCGGTCGCTTTCATGAAGCAGAAGCTCGTCGAGCAGCAGATCCTGGCGATTTATTTCGACAAGGACGGCATCGTGACCCGGGAAGCAAATTATACGCTCCAGGACGGCAAGGTGTTCGACACGATCTCGCGCACAACGCCGACCGGCGGCCGCGACCTCACGTTCCTGCAGCAGCTTCTGGCTGGCGGCGGTGGTGCGGCCAACAGCGTCAGGAATATCCTCGGCGGCGCGGGCAACTAAGTCTGCAACATCGATCAGGCACAAAAAAACCGCGGAAGCTCGACTTCCGCGGTTTCTTTTTGAGCCTCAGGTCGTCTGCGCTCAGTGCGCGAGAACGGCCAGCAGCAGAAGTGCCACGATGTTGGTGATCTTAATGGCAGGATTGACCGCCGGACCTGCCGTATCCTTGTAGGGATCGCCGACCGTGTCCCCGGTGACGGAGGCCTTGTGGGCATCCGAACCCTTCAGGTGTTTGACGCCGTCCTTGTCGATAAAGCCGTCCTCGAAGCTCTTCTTGGCATTGTCCCAGGCCCCTCCACCGGAGGTCATGGAAATCGCCACGAACAGGCCGTTCACGATGACGCCGAGCAGCGAGGCACCGAGCGCTGCAAAGGCTGACGCCTTGGAGCCGGAAATCAGCAACACGCCGAAATAGACGACGAGCGGAGCCAGAACCGGCAGCAGCGATGGGATGATCATTTCCTTGATGGCGGCGCGGGTCAGGATGTCGACCGCCCGGCCGTAATCCGGCTTTTCCGTACCCAGCATGATGCCCGGCTTCTCGCGGAACTGCCGGCGGACTTCCTCAACGATAGAACCCGCAGCCCGACCGACGGCCGTCATGGCGATGCCACCGAACAGATACGGAATGAGGCCACCGAAGATCAGGCCGGCGACGACATAGGGGTTGGAGAGATCGAACGAGATCGGCCCCATATCCGCGAAATAGGGATAGGTGTCGCTGTTGGCGGCAAAGTAGGCGAGGTCGTTCGAATAGGCGGCGAACAGGACGAGGGCACCGAGGCCTGCCGAACCGATCGCATAACCCTTTGTGACGGCCTTGGTGGTGTTGCCCACCGCATCCAGCGCATCCGTCGACTTACGCACTTCCGGTGGCAGATGCGCCATTTCGGCGATACCACCCGCATTGTCGGTCACAGGGCCGAAAGCATCGAGCGCCACGATCATGCCGGCGAGGCCGAGCATGGTGGTGACGGCGATCGCCGTGCCGAAGAGACCGGCAAGCTGATAGGTCGAGATGATGCCGCCGACGATGACGATGGCCGGCAGTGCCGTCGATTCCAGCGAGACCGCGAGCCCCTGGATGACATTTGTGCCATGGCCGGTCACCGATGCCTGCGCGATCGAGTTGACCGGGCGTTTGTTGGTACCCGTGTAGTATTCCGTGATCACGACGATCAGGGCGGTCACGACCAGACCCAGAATGCCACAATAGAACAGGTTGAGGCCGGTGATGTCCATGCCGGCAACCGTGCCAAGCGTGCCCCAGCCGACCGTGATCGATGTCGCCAGCGCCAGGCCGGCGATCGACAGCAGGCCCGTCACGATCAGGCCCTTGTAGAGCGCACCCATGATCGAGCCGTTGGTGCCTAGCTTGACGAAGAAGGTGCCGACGATTGAGGTGATGATGCAGGCGCCGCAAATGGCGAGCGGGTAGACCATCGTGATGTCGAGGGCAGCGGAGCCGGCAAAGAAGATTGCGGCCAGCACCATGGTTGCGACAACCGAGACCGCATAGGTCTCGAAGAGGTCAGCGGCCATGCCGGCGCAGTCGCCGACATTGTCGCCGACATTGTCGGCGATGGTGGCCGGGTTGCGCGGATCGTCTTCCGGAATACCGGCCTCGACCTTGCCGACGAGGTCCCCACCGACATCGGCGCCCTTGGTGAAGATACCGCCGCCGAGACGGGCGAAGATCGAGATCAGTGAGGCGCCGAAGCCGAGTGCCACGAGGGAATCGATGACCTCACGGGAACCGCTCGCATGGCCGAGAACGACCGTCAGCACGTAAAAATAGATGGAGACGCCAAGCAGGGCCAGGCCAGCGACCAGCATGCCGGTGATCGCACCGGACTTAAACGCGATATCGAGGCCTGCTGCCAGGCTGTGGGACGCGGCTTGGGCTGTGCGCACATTGGCGCGGACCGAGACATGCATGCCGATGAAGCCGGCGGCCCCCGACAGGACTGCACCGATCAGGAAGCCGATGGCTGCCGTTCCGGACAGGAGAAACCATGTGCCGACAAAAACGACGGCGCCGACGATCGCAATGTTCAGGTATTGCCGAGTGAGGTAAGCCTGAGCACCCTCGCGAATATAACCTGCAATTTCCTGCATTCGAGCATTGCCCTGGTCCGACGCCAGGACCGAGCGTGTCGCCCAGCCCGCGTAGACTATGGACAAAAGCCCGCATAAAATTACGCCTAGAAGAACCGTCATTCGCAATACCCTCCCGCATTGCCCGCGCCTCACTCAACGCGGGCGGTGTCACGCAGACTCGGGCCCCCTCCTCCGAGACCCGTCGACGCGAGGCGAGATTGCGTCGCCCTTTTCCTTGCGTCAAGTGCACTTATTTCGCGTTGCGATGGGAACTCAGGCGGGTCTGCGGGAGCTGGTGCGCAGCTGCAGCAGGATGAGCACGAGGCACAGGATGGTGACCGGCCAGACGAGAAGGTTCATGACCGACCAGCCATAGGCGGTAAAGACCTTGCCGGACGAAAAGGAGGACAAAGCCACGGTCGAGAACAGGATAATGTCGTGAAAACCCTGGACCTTGTCGGCCTCTGAGGGACGATAACTGGAAGCGACGATGGCGGTGGCGCCGATGAAGCCGAAGTTCCAGCCGATGCCGAGCAGCACCAGCGCACCCCAGAAATTCCACAGCTCGACACCCCAATGGGCGACGATGGCACAGGCCATCAGGATGACGAGGCCGGCGGCGACGATCTTTTCCGGGCCGAAGCGACCGATCAGCATGCCGGTGAAGAAGCTCGGCGCGAACATCGCGATGACGTGCCACTGGATGCCGAGCGTGGCGAGATCAGACGAGAAGCCGCAACCGATGACCATGGCGAGCGGTGCACCGGTCATCATGAAGGTCATCAGCGCATAGGTACCGATGCCGCAGACCATGCCGGTCATAAAGCGCTGTGTCATGACGATTTCGATCAGGGGGCGTGTCGGTTCGTTGACCGTACCGGACTTGCTGACGAGCGGCGGTAGCTTCAGGAAGAAGAGCACACCAATGGCGCAGAGCAAGAGCGGCACGAGGCCGAGGAAGGCACCAGCAAAGGTGACCGGCGCGAGTGAATCCTTCAGCCAGATCGCGATCTGCGGCCCGACGATGGCCGAAACGATGCCGGCCGCCAGGATCCACGAGATCGCCTTGCCCTTGTAGAAGCTCGGAGAGGCGTCTGCCGCTGCAAAGCGGATCTTCTGGGTAAAGCCGCCGGACAGGCCCATTAGAACCAGGGCCAAGGAGAAGAGCCAGAAATCGGAGCGGACCAGGGCAAAGGCGGCGAGCGCGCTGCCGAGCGCGCCGGCAAGCGCTCCCACCATGAAGCTCTCTCGGCGACCGAGAAAACGCGAGGCGGCGGCAACCGCGATCGCCCCGACGGCGACACCGATGTTGAAGCCGGTGAGCGGTGCGGTTGCCAGCGACTTGTCGGCACCGAGCATCTGGAAGCCGGCGAGGCCGCCGACGGCAAAGGCCAGCGGCGGGGCGGAACCCAGGATCGCCTGAGCGACGGCAAGCAGACCGACATTTCGTCTGGCTGTCGACACGTGTCCATCCAGCCCGACTTCAGTCGCTCCACTCATGCCACTCACCTTATTTTTGCGCCGGGGCGCGGACCTGTTTTGCTATGCGATCGAGGACGGCGTTGACCAGTCTCGGCTCGTCGTCCGGGAAGAAAGCCTGCGCGATCTCGACATATTCCGTTACGATAACCGCGATGGGGACATCTTTGCGCTCGATCAATTCGAAGCTGCCGGCGCGCAAAATTGCACGAACAGTGCTGTCCATGCGCGACAGGGACCAGTCGTCCTGCAGGGCCTGACGGATCAAGGGGTCGATCTTGGTCTGGTCGCGCACGACACCGGCGACGATCGAACGGAACCAGGAGGCATCTGCCTTCAGGTAGGTTTCGCCGTCGACCTCCTGGCCGAGCCTGTGGATCTCGTATTCGGCCACCACCTCAAGCACGCCGGAACCGGCGATGTCCATCTGGTAGAGTGCCTGTACCGCGGCGAGACGCGCGGCGCCACGCTGGTTTGCCGGCTTGACCGGATGCTTGCCTTCGTCCGACATCACTCAGCCACCCAGCTTCTTCTTCAAGGCAATCATCGAGAGTGCCGCACGGGCAGCAAAGCCACCCTTGTCCTTGTCCGAACGGCGAACGCGGGCCCAGGCCTGCGCATCATCCTCGACCGTCATGATCCCGTTGCCGATCGCCAGCGATTCCGACACTGCAAGGTCCATCAGCGCGCGCGCGGATTCATTGGAAACGATGTCGAAATGATAGGTTTCACCACGAATGACCATGCCGAGGGCGACAAAGCCATCATACTGTGTGCCTTCGTCGTCGGCGGCATCCAGCGCCATGGCGATCGCCGGCGGGATTTCGAGTGCGCCAGGCACGGTGATGACGTCGTAGGTGGCGCCGGCTTCTTCCAGGGCATACCTGGCACCGTCCAGCAGAGCGTCCGACATGTCATCGTAGAAGCGAGCTTCAACGATCAGCAAATGCGGCGAAGCCGTCTTGTTTACCATGGTTCGATCCCGATCCTGAATGTGATTGCGGCGCTGTGGCCGCCAGAAACGCGGTCAAACCATGCTGTACCGAGGAAGGCAAGCATTTTTCCGTCAGGACAGATGCACCTGCCATGCACGGCTGCGCGTAGAGCGTATCCCGCACCGGACAGCTCGTTGTTTCAGCCTCCCTAATAAAGGCCGAAATCTGGCGCGTGAAATGAATAATGTTTAATGGAAATCAGCATCTTAAGGGCTGGAAAGAGCCGCAATTCGACACCAGTTTCAGTCTTGCAAGCGAGCGACGGAATTCCCCGCCATCGCCACATCCTCGAAAGGAACAGGACCATGAATCGCTTTGCAACCATCCTCAGTGCCTCTGCCCTCTCAGCCATCGCCTTCGGTGCCGACAGCTTTGCGGCCATGCCCGCTGCCTCGACCGGCACCGAGCAGCAGATCGAAACGTCGATCACCAAGCTTGCGCCAAGTTCCTACACTGTCGTTCGGCTCGACTCTTTGAAGACGCATGACACAGCGAAGGAACAGTTCGGCAATGTGATGCCGACATCCCAGGAAGCCCGCCTCGTGCAGGCCTCGGTGATCGCCAATCCGGCGCTGTCGCGCAAGCTTCAGGCGGACCATGTCGAACTCAACAACATCGTCGGCGCCGAACAGGCCGCCAATGGCAGCGTGACTTTCTACGTTCGCTAACTTGTCACTCCCGGCCCCAAACAGACCCCGTGCTCGATAGCACGGGGTTTTTGCATGTCAGAGACATAGCGGAACATTTGTCGGGTGATGCGTGTTTCCGATGCACGAGAGAGGCCGAACGCTCTTTCACTCACCGGACAAAGGAGGCTTCCATGGGTCGTGGTATTCTTATGTGGCTGGTCGGCGTGCCGATCCCGATCATCATTCTGATCATGTTGTTCTGGCGCTAAAGCCAGGCAGACACCGGCAGGCGTTCCAGGATTTGCCGGTGGTCCCCGCCGATACTCGTCTCCTCCAGGAGAGCGAAGCCGGCCGGGCGATAATTCCGGGTGATGGGCGATGCGATACCGCCCTCCCCGACCACGGTTGTCCCCGTGTAAAGATGAATGCGGTCGACCAGACCTTGCGCCAGAAGGTCGGCGGCAACCCGAGCGCCCCCCTCCACCATCAGCGATGAAATCCCCCGCCCGGCCAGAGCATGCAGAAGATGCTCAAGCCCGGTCGTTTCCAGGATCTCCACGCCCCTCGTTTCCAGCGCACCGCGATGGCCGGTGGCCGAC
>JARXAQ010000340.1 GCA_029865825.1 Rhizobium sp. | reverse complement strand
CGGCATGACCCCGGAAACCGCGAGCCTCTCAGATACCCCGGCGCCGGGCGCCAATCCGCGCAAGGTCTTCATCAAGACCTATGGCTGCCAGATGAACGTCTATGACAGCGGCCGCATGGCCGACGCTCTGGCGGCCGATGGCTATGCCCCGACTGAGGTCCTGGAAGAGGCCGACCTCGTCGTCCTCAACACCTGTCACATCCGCGAAAAGGCCGCCGAAAAGGTCTATTCGGCGCTGGGCCGCCTGCGCGAACACAAAAAGGCCCGCGCTGCCGAAGGCAAGGAATTCATGATCGGCGTCGCCGGCTGCGTCGCCCAGGCCGAAGGCGAGGAAATCTCCCGCCGCGAACCCGCTGTCGACGTGGTCCTCGGTCCCCAGACCTATCACCGCCTGCCGCAGGCACTGAAGAAGGCCCGCGCCGGCGAGCGTGTGGTCGACACCGAATACGCGCTCGAAGACAAGTTCGAGCATCTGCCCGATCCGACCAAGATCATCGGCAAGCCGCGCTCCGTCACCGCTTTCCTCACTGTCCAGGAAGGCTGCGACAAGTTCTGCACCTTCTGCGTCGTGCCCTATACCCGCGGCTCGGAAGTCTCCCGCCCGCTCTCCCAGCTTCTGACCGAAGCCCGTCGCCTGGTCGACAGCGGCGTACGGGAACTCACCCTGCTCGGCCAGAACGTCAACGCCTGGCACGGCGAGGATGATGAGGGCAGGGCGATCGGCCTCGGCGATCTGCTCTACAAGCTCGCGGAAGTTCCGGGCCTCGCCCGCCTGCGCTACACCACCAGCCACCCGCGCGACATGGACGACCGCCTTATCGAGGCGCACCGCGACCTGCGCATGCTGATGCCCTATCTGCACCTGCCCGTGCAATCAGGCTCCGACCGGATCCTGAAGGCGATGAACCGCCGCCACAAGGCTAGCGAATATGTCGCCCTCATTGAGCGTATCCGCTCGGTGCGTCCCGATATCGCGCTTTCGGGAGATTTCATCGTCGGTTTCCCCGGGGAGACGGACCAGGATTTCGAAGACACGATGAATCTCGTGCGCACAGTGAACTATGCCCAGGCTTATTCGTTTAAGTATTCGACCCGACCCGGCACCCCCGGCGCCGATCTGCCCGATCATGTCGCCGAAGAGGTGAAGACCGAGCGGCTCGCCCGGCTCCAGGAATTGCTGCTTAAGCAACAGCAGGCCTTCATGGAATCCCTGGTCGGACGCCAGATGGATGTGCTCCTTGAGAAGCCCGGCCGCATGCCCGGACAGCTCATCGGACGCTCCCCTTGGCTGCAGTCTGTGAATCTTGATGCAAAGTCATCGCAAATCGGTGACATTATACAGGTACGAATCACCGCAGCCGGCCCAAACAGCTTGTTTGCCGAGGTGGCAGAGGGTTAGAGTGAGGGCCTGAACCTGATCGCAACAGGAGCCTGATCGCTTGAACGCAACAGAAGTGGTTTCCTCACCCTCGCGCAATGTCAAAACCGCTGCGACCGACGCCAATCACTTCATTTTGACGTTCGAGAACAATAGGCTGGCCAGCGAGCTTTTCGGTCAATTCGATCAGCACCTCAAGCTGCTTGAACAGCGTCTCCAGATCGAGGCGCATGCCAGGGGCAATTCCGTCTCCATCGCCGGTGAATTGATGGCCACCAACCAGGCCCGCCGCGCGCTCGATTTCCTCTATGCACGGCTGCAGAGCGGTGGTTCGGTCGACGCTTCCGATGTCGAAGGTGCAATCCGCATGGCGGTTGCCGCCGACGATCAGTTGACGCTGCCGACCATGGAACGCAAGGCCAAGCTCTCCTTGGCACATATTTCCACCCGCAAGAAGACGATCTCCGCCCGCACGCCAACCCAGGACGCCTATATGCGCGCCCTGGAACGGGCCGAACTCGTCTTTGGCGTCGGCCCGGCCGGTACCGGCAAGACCTACCTCGCCGTTGCCCATGCCGCCCAGCTTCTGGAGCGCGGCATCGTCGACAAGATCATCCTGTCGCGCCCGGCCGTCGAAGCCGGCGAGCGCCTGGGCTTCCTGCCCGGCGACATGAAGGACAAGGTCGATCCTTATCTGCGCCCGCTCTATGACGCCCTCTACGACATGATTGCGCCTGACAAGGTCGAGCGCGCCATCACCGCCGGCGTCATTGAAATCGCGCCGCTCGCGTTCATGCGCGGCCGAACACTCGCCAATGCGGCGATCATTCTCGACGAGGCGCAGAACACCACCTCGATGCAGATGAAGATGTTCCTGACCCGCCTCGGCGAAAACGGCCGCATGATCATCACCGGCGACCCGAGCCAGGTCGACCTGCCGCGCGGCGTGACCTCCGGTCTCGTTGAGGCGCTGCAGATTCTGAAGGGCGTCGAAGGCGTGTCCGTCGTCCGCTTCAATGATTCCGACGTCGTCCGCCACCCGCTGGTCGGCCGCATCGTTCGCGCCTATGACGCCAAATACAAGGTACAGGATGAGAGCGAGCAGGCCGACCGCTGACGGCCTGCTCAGACCCGACATGACCCAATTGGACATACAGATTGCCGTCGAGGCAGACGGTTGGCAGGACGAGGACGCGCTGGATGCTCTGGCATCGCGTGTTCTCGGCACCGCCGAAACCTGGCTTGCGGCCAAGCAAGGCCAGCCTTTCCCGAAACAGCCGGTAGAGGTATCGCTCGTCTTTGGTGACGACGAGATGATCCGCGAGATCAACGCCGAATGGCGCGACAAGGACAAGCCGACCAACGTCCTGTCTTTCCCGGCCTACCCGTTGACGCCGGGCAAGATGCCCGGCCCCATGCTCGGCGATATCATCATCGCCCGCGAGACGGTGGAGCGCGAGGCAGTTGAACTCGACAAGAGTTTCGAAGACCATCTGACACACTTGATGGTGCACGGATTCCTGCATCTCTTCGGCTATGACCACATCGAAACCGACGATGCAGAAGAAATGGAAGCGCTGGAGACTCGCATTCTGGCGGAACTTGGCCTATCTGACCCCTATGCGGGGCAGGACCCCATCTGATAGTTTGGACCAATGAGCGACTTTGTAACAAGAACGGCCCCCGAGGCCAATGACGGACCGGAAGGCCCGTCCTCCGACGAGGGCAGTAGTCCCTCGCGAGCCGACAGCTCGAACCGAAACGCAAACTCCTTTTGGGCGCGCCTTGCCCGCATCCTGAAGCCGTCGTCCTCGACGAGCCTGCGCGAAGACTTGACCGTCGCGCTGAAAGCGGATGCCAGCCTCGGCGAAGCCTTCACGCCCGAAGAACGGGCGATGCTGCACAACATCCTCCGCTTCCGCGAAGTCCGCGTCGAAGACATCATGGTCCCGCGCGTCGATATCGAGGCTGTTGACCAGAGTGTCACGATTGGTGAGCTGATGACCATCTTCGAGGTCTCCGGCCGCTCGCGCATGCCGGTCTATGCTGAAACGCTGGATGACCCGCGTGGCATGGTCCATATCCGCGATCTGCTGTCCTATGTGACCAAGCAGGCCCGCAGCCGCCGTCGCATCGCGGCGAAGGCCGCCGCAAATGGGGCAGCCGCTGCAGAAAAGACGGACAAGACCACCAAGGCGAAGATCGACTTCGATCTCGCCCGGATCGATCTCGGCAAGACGGTGGCCGAAGCGGGCATCATCCGCTCGATCCTCTTCGTGCCGCCATCGATGCTCGCCTCTGACCTGATGAGCCGCATGCAGGCGGCCCGCACCCAGATGGCGCTCGTCATCGACGAATATGGCGGCACCGACGGTCTCGTCAGCCACGAAGACATCGTTGAAATGGTCATCGGTGACATTGACGATGAACATGACGACGAAGAAGTCATGTTCAGCCGCGTCTCCGACGATGTTCTGGTCGCGGATGCTCGTGTCGAGCTCGAGGAAATCGCCGAGGCTATCGGCCCCGATTTCGACATCAAGGACCGCCTCGAAGACGTCGACAGGCTCGGCGGCCTGAACATCTCGGCACTCGGTCGCATTCCGGCCCGCGGAGAAGTCGTCCAGGCCCTTCCGGGCTTCGAATTCCACATCCTCGATGCCGACCCGCGCCGTATCAAGCGCGTCCGTGTCACGCGCAAGCGCGCTGCAGCCCGTCGCCGTCCCGCAAAGGGCGAAACGGAAAGCCGCGTCGACGAGCCGGATGCCGGCAAGGCAACCGTGCCCTCCAAGCCCGCAGTACCGTCCAAGGCCCCGGTGCCGGCTGCGGTCGAGGCCAAGCCCCGGACAAAGTCGGAACCGAAGTCGCGCCGCAAGGCACCGTCAACACCGGCAGGAGCGTCCGCTGTTCCAGGTGCTGCAACTCCGTCTCCAGTTCCGCCAGCCGAGGACACAGTCGAGCCGGTCGTGCAGACCGGGGCTCCGGCCGCGATGGACGGCAATGGCCCACACTCCAACGCCTGACCGCCATCGGCGGTGAAAGCCGCGACATCAGCCTGGAAGTTTGAAACACTGCCGGGCGGTTGATTCGCGGTAGCGGAGGGGTACGTATGGAACGATTGGCCGGCAGGATCTTGCTGCTCGGGGGATGGCGTCGCGCAGGGCTTGCCGTGCTGGCAGGCGCCGTCGGCGCGCTCGCCATGCCGCCCTTCGGCATTTTTGCCGCGATGTTCTTCTCCTTCACCCTGCTCGTATGGTTGCTCGATGGCGTAACCGGCAATCCCGACAAGTCGGGCACGCTGAACCTGCGCTCGGTGTTTTTCACCGGCTGGCTTTTCGGTCTTGGCTATTTTGTCGCCGGTCTCTGGTGGCTCGGCAATGCGCTGCTGGTCGACGCCAGCGGCTTCGCCTGGGCAATCCCGCTGGCCGTACTGGGTCTGCCGGCGGTCTTGGGCCTCTTCTACGGCCTCGCGGCCATGCTCAGCCGTCTCCTTTGGTCTGATGGCATGGGCCGCGTCGCCGCCCTTGCCACCGGCTTCGGCTTCGCCGAATGGCTGCGCGGCACGATTGCCACAGGCTTTCCCTGGAATGCCATCGGTTACGCCGCCATGCCGGTGCCACTGATGATGCAGTCGAGTCACGTGCTCGGCCTCTTCGGCGTGACGGCGCTTTCAGTCTTCGTCTTTGCTTCCCCCGCGCTGCTTGGCACCCGCCGGGGTGCCGTGCCCGGCCTCCTCATCGCCGCGCTCTTGTCTGCCGGTCATGTCGGTTATGGTGCCTGGCGCCTTTATCTCGCGCCGCCCGAGCTCGGCGAACAGCGGCAGATTGGTGTCCGGCTCGTGCAGCCGGCGATCGACCAAGCGCAGAAGATGGAAAACGTCGACCGTATCGGGGTCTTCGAAAAACATCTGGCCTTGACGGCCGCCCCGCCAGCAGAAGGCGATCAGAAGCCGGATGTCATCGTTTGGCCGGAAACAGCGGTGCCTTTCATCCTGACGGAAAATCCCGACGCCCTGGTGCGCATCGGGGATGTGCTCGAGGATGGACAGGTGCTGATCACAGGCGCGGTGCGGGCAGAAGAGCGTGGTGCCGGCCTGCCCCCCCGCTATTACAATTCCATCTACATGATCGACGACAAGGGCCAGATCCTGTCTGCCAGTGACAAGGTCCACCTGACCCCCTTCGGCGAATATGTCCCCTTCGAGGACGTGCTGCGCCGCTTCGGGATAGAGGAGCTGATCAGCCTGCCCGGCGGCTTCTCGCCTGCTGCCAGCCGTCTGTTGTTGACCCTGCCTTCGGGCGTATCCTTCTATCCGCTCATTTGTTACGAGGCCATTTTTCCGAACGAGATCGCGCCCGATCTGGCCGGCGCCGATGCCATCCTCAACATCACCAACGACGCCTGGTTCGGGGCGACCCCGGGTCCGTACCAGCACCTTTTGCAGTCGCGATTGCGGGCCGTGGAACGCGGCGCACCGCTGATCCGCGACGCCAATAACGGGATTTCTGCCGTCATCGACCCCTTCGGCCGCATCGTCGATGGCCTGGCGTTGAACATATCGGGTGCGCTCGATACAACCCTGAGTGTTTCAACTGTGCCGAAACGGAACAGCTTTGACCACAACCTAAACTTTTGGTTGGTCCTGGGAAGCCTTGGTTTTGTGGCGACCATTTCTAGTCTGGGTTTTATTAGACGGAAGAATTGACCAAAAACCCCTAAAATTGCATAGTGGCTTCGACCGTGAGTCTGAAAGTATGCTGGAAGATCATCGACGACGACTACAACGTATCGTAATGGTTGGGCGGGCATGGGGTTATGGTCGGAACGCCAACACATTTGTCAGGACGACATTAATGATCGAGAACAAGAAGAAGCCGAACCCGATTGACATCCATGTCGGTAGTCGGATTCGCCTTCGTCGTACGATGCTTGGCATGAGCCAGGAGAAGCTTGGTGAAAGCCTCGGCATCACATTCCAGCAGATTCAGAAATATGAGAAGGGCACGAACCGGGTCGGCGCGAGCCGCCTTCAGAATATTTCGAATATTCTGACCGTGCCGGTTTCTTTCTTCTTCGAAGATGCGCCAGGCGAGAATTCGCAGAACGCGACAGGCATGGCAGAAGCTTCCAGCTCCAACTATGTGGTCGACTTCCTGTCGTCCTCGGAAGGACTGCAGCTCAACCGCGCCTTCGTCAAAATTGCCGATCCGAAGGTCCGCCGCAAGATCGTCGATTTGGTCAAGGCGCTGGGAGCCGAAGCCGAAACCGAGTGATCGGCCGTCGACCCTGACGAAAAGAGCGGCTTTTGAGCCGCTTTTTTTGCGCGTAAGGGAAAGTTTACTCACATAAAGATATATTTATGTGGTTGTGTTCTTGTCATCGAAACTTGAACTGGGTAACGATGCCGCCATCCATACTTTGAGGGGAATCCCGATGCGCGCCAATTATCTCTTCACCAGCGAATCCGTATCCGAAGGTCATCCGGACAAGGTTTGTGACCGCATTTCCGATGAGATCGTCGATCTCGTCTATCGGGAAGCGGCCAAGACCGGCGTCGATCCCTGGACAGTGCGCATCGCCTGCGAGACCCTTGCCACCACCAACCGCGTTGTCATCGCCGGCGAAGTCCGTCTTCCGCCGAGCCTGATGAAGACCGACAAGAATGGCAACGAGGTCATCAACCCCGCCAAGTTCAAGTCCGCCGCCCGCAAGGCGATCCGCGAGATCGGCTACGAGCAGGACGGCTTCCACTGGAAGACCGCCAAGATCGACGTTCTCCTGCACTCCCAGTCTGCCCACATCGCCCAGGGCGTCGACAAGGCAGCCGATGCGTCCAACAGCGAAGGCGCCGGCGACCAGGGCATTATGTTCGGTTACGCCTGCAAGGAAACGCCGGACCTGATGCCGGCTCCGATCTACTATTCCCACAAGATCCTGCAGACGCTCTCCACCGCCCGCAAGAAGGGTGAAGGTGACGTCGGCAAGCTCGGTCCTGACGCCAAGAGCCAGGTCACCGTGCGTTACGTTGATGGCAAGCCGGCGGAAGCCACCTCAATCGTGCTGTCGACCCAGCATCTCGACGAGAGCTGGGATTCCAAGAAGGTCCGCCAGGTCGTCGAGCCCTTCATCCGCGAAGCTTTGGGTGAACTGAAGATCGCCGACGACTGCAACTGGTACATCAATCCGACCGGCAAGTTTGTCATCGGCGGCCCGGATGGCGACGCCGGCCTCACCGGCCGCAAGATCATCGTCGACACCTATGGTGGGGCAGCCCCCCATGGCGGCGGCGCATTCTCCGGCAAGGACACGACCAAGGTCGACCGTTCGGCCGCTTACGCCGCCCGTTACCTCGCCAAGAACGTTGTTGCCGCCGGTGTTGCCGACCGTTGCACGATCCAGATCGCCTATGCCATCGGCATCGCCCAGCCGCTGTCGGTCTATGTCGACCTGCACGGCACCGGCACGGTCACCGAGGACGAAGTCGAAGCCGCCCTGCGCAAGGTCATGGATCTCTCACCGTCGGGCATCCGTCGCCATCTTGACCTGAACAAGCCGATCTATGCTAAGACGTCGGCTTACGGCCATTTCGGTCGCAAGGCTGGCCGCGACGGCTCCTTCTCCTGGGAGAAGCTCGATCTGGTCAAGCCGCTCAAGGACGCTCTCAAGGCTTGAAGGCATTATGACGGACGCGGAACGCAAGACGAGGTCGACCGAAGCATTCTTCGGTCGACGCAAGGGTAAGGCTTTGCGCGAGCAACAGGTCGAGCGCATGGAAACGATCCTGCCCGAGCTGAAGATTGATCTTGCGTCGCAACCTCCCGCTGATTTGCGCTCGCTCTTCCCGCTACCGGTCGACCAGATCCGTCTGGAAAGCGGCTTCGGCGGCGGCGAGCATCTCGTGCACCGCGCCCGCGCCAATCCGACCACCGGTTTCATCGGCGTCGAGCCCTTCGTCAATTCCATGGCAAAGCTGCTTGCCGTGGTCGAGGCCGAGGGTCTGCGAAATATCCGCGTCTATGATGATGATTCGACCCAGTTGCTCGACTGGCTGCCGGAAGGCCAGATCGACCAGATCGATCTGCTGTATCCCGATCCCTGGCCGAAAAAGCGCCACTGGAAGCGCCGTTTCGTCTCGCAGGTCAATCTGGAGCGTTTCCATAAAGTGCTGAAGCCGGGCGGCACCTTCTGCTTCGCCTCCGACATCGACACCTATGTCAACTGGACGCTGCAGCATTGCCGTGATCATGGGGGCTTCGAATGGACGGCGCGCAATGCCAGTGACTGGCTGACGCCCTATGAAGGCTGGCCGGGTACGCGCTACGAGGCCAAGGCCCGCCGCGAAGGCCGCTCTTCGGCCTATCTCACCTTTATCCGCCGCTGAACCGCGTCAGAGCGCTCTGACCCCGTTCATCGACGTCGTTCCGCTCAGTGCAGCGAAACGGTCTTCAGATCGTCTTCGGCAGCCTTGAAGAAGGTGCTCGAGCGGTTGTCGGTCAGGAGGATGGGTGTGCCGTCAGCGGCAAACAAAGCCCAGAGATCGAGCGTCGGGTCGATTTCCGGTGCCTCCGGAAAGCAGCGCGTGACCTCGTCGGACTTCATCTTGCGAATATAGCCCACCTCGCCGGCGCCCAGATGGGCCAGTTCGGATTGCGTCAGGCGTGCTGAAGCTTCTTTCAGTAACATTCCGATCCTCCGCGAATGAGGGAGAGGCGGCGAACATGCCGCAAACCTCATTCTGCGGCGGAGATGTTAATTTTCCTTACCAGATGGACCGGCGCCATGCGGATGATTTCGATCGCCAGCAGGCCGTTGCGCAGGCTGGCGCCTGTCACTTCCATGCCCTCTTCCAGCCCGAAAACCCTTTGAAACTGCCGGGCCGCGATCCCCCGGAACAGATAATCCTGCTCCTCCCGCTCGGCCTGCCGTCCGATGATCGACAACTGTCCGCCGTCGATCGTGATGTCGAGTTCCTCCTCGGCAAAGCCGGCCACGGCAAGCGTGATTCGCAAGCGGTCCTGTCCCGCATCCGAGGTAAGCCGTTCGATGTCATAAGGAGGATAGCCGTCGCTGCCGCGCGGCCGCCGCAAGGGCGCGCCCTCGGCGAGACTGAAGGTGATGATCAATCCCTCGGCGGGCAGTCGGCTTCGGCTCATAGTGTCCCCTGGCTGGTCGACCGGGCGCAGGTCCGGTCTCTTGCCTGTGAATATGGGGAGCCGGCCGCGCCGCGACAAGCGCCAGAATGCTTGACAAAACGCTGCCACAACCGCAAGCCTCGCCCTTTCGCCATCAGGATTTCCCATGACAGAACCCCGGAAGATCATTATCGACACCGACCCCGGCCAGGACGATGCCGCGGCTCTTATGCTCGCCTTCGCAAGCCCCGACGAGTTGGAACTGCTCGGCATCACCACGGTCGCCGGCAATGTGCCGCTCGCCTATACGAGCCGCAATGCCCGCATCGTCTGCGAACTGTGCGGCGAGCATGGCCGCGCCGTGTATGAAGGCGCCGACCGGCCGATGGTGCGTGATCTCGTCACCGCCGAACACGTGCACGGCAAGACAGGTCTCGATGGTGCGGTCCTGCCCGAGCCGACGATGACGGTGCAGCCGCAGCACGCCGTTGATTTCATCATCGACACCATCCGTCGTGAGCCGGAAGGCTCCGTCACGCTGTGCACGCTTGGACCCCTCACCAATATCGGCCTCGCCCTTCAGAAGGCGCCGGACATCGCGCCGCGCGTCAAGGAACTGGTCATGAT
>JARXAQ010000225.1 GCA_029865825.1 Rhizobium sp. | reverse complement strand
TCGATCGGGCCGACATTGAAGGTGATGGCGCGCAGCATGGCGTAGAAGGGCAGGAAGTACCATTCCGGAACGATGTGGGCGGGGGTCTTCAGAGCATCGGCCGGAACATAGTTGTCCGGGTGACCGAGATAGTTCGGCATGTAGAAGACGAACCAGGCGAAGACCAGCAGGAAGACTGACAGGCCGAGTGCGTCCTTGAGGGTCGCATAGGGCGTGAAGGCAACGGTGTCCGTCTTGGACTTGACTTCGACGCCGGTCGGGTTGGTCTGGCCGGTGACGTGCAGGGCCCAGACGTGCAGGATGACGACCCCGGCGATCATGAACGGCAGCAGGTAATGCAGCGCGAAGAAGCGGTTCAGCGTCGGATTTTCGACGGCAAAGCCACCGAGCAGGAACTGCTGGATCCACTCGCCGACCCATGGGAAGGCGGTGAAGAAGCCGGTGATGACGGTCGCACCCCAGAAAGACATCTGGCCCCAGGGCAGAACGTAGCCCATGAACGCGGTTGCCATCATCAGCAGGAAGATCACGACGCCGAGGATCCAGAGGATTTCGCGCGGTGCCTTGTACGATCCGTAGTAGAGACCGCGAGCAATGTGCAGGTAGACGGCGATGAAGAAGAACGACGCGCCGTTGGCATGCATGTAACGCAGCAGCCAGCCATTGTTCACGTCGCGCATGATCTTCTCGACGGAATTGAAGGCGACCGTCGTTTCAGCGGCATAATGCATGGCGAGCACGACGCCCGTCAGGATCTGCACGATCAGCATGACGGCGAGCATGGCGCCGAAGGTATAGGCATAGTTCAGGTTGCGGGGAACCGGATAGGCGACGAAGCTGTCATAGACCAGACGCGGCAGCGGAAGGCGCGCGTCGACCCACTTTTCGATGCCGGTAGACGGCTGGTAACTGGAATGGCCACTCATCTTGTCTTATCCCCTCAGCCGATCTTGATCACAGTATCGGAAACGAAGCCATAGGTCGGCACGGCGAGGTTCGCGGGCGCCGGGCCCTTGCGGATACGGCCGGCCGTATCGTAGTGCGAACCATGGCAGGGACAGAACCAGCCACCGAAATCACCGGCCTGACCGAGCGGTACGCAGCCGAGATGGGTGCAGGAGCCGATCATCACGATCCAGTTTTCCTTGCCTTCGCCGGCAGAGCGCGCGACGTCGGTTGCTTCGGCCGTCGCATCGATATTGGCGTTGCGGGCGACCGGGTCCTTGAGGTCGGCGAGCGCTACGGCCTTGCCTTCTTCAACTTCCTTGTCGGTGCGGTTGCGGATGAACACCGGCTTGCCGCGCCACTTGACCGTCAGCGACATGCCGGGCTCGAGCGCCGTGACGTCCACTTCGATCGAAGCGAGCGCGAGCGTCGAGGCATCCGGGCGCATCTGGTCGATGAACGGCCATGCGACCGAAACCGCACCAACCGCTCCGGCCATGCCGGTCACCATGTAGAGAAAATCGCGGCGCGTAGGCTCGCCCGCATGTTCAGTCGTTGTCTCGTGTTCGCTCACGGTCACTTTTTCCTCTTCGCAATCCTGCGACAAACCGCATTTGCCCTCGCAGCAGGAATCACAGTTCGGCCATGTCATGGCCACAGATTCCCCGCCAGATTGGCGCGTTCTAAGCTCGATATTCCGAGATGTCCAGTCTTCCACCGGCGGGGAGCCACTATGTCGCGGAATAAATTGGCTTTGTCCCCATGCGGCTGATGGCCGCGCAACATCGCCCCGAACGCCGGCCGGCGCCACTGGACGCGCCCCCGATCGGTCGGGCGTGTGGGTTGTCCCAAGCCCTGCGGGCACCATGGCGATAGGTGCGATCAAATGCCGGCGAGCGCCGCCCGGCCGATCCTGCGCTAGGCGACGGTTTCTACCGTCCGGGTATCGAGGAAACCGCCTGATTGACGGGCCCAGAGTTCAGCATAGAGCCCGCCGAGCGCGACGAGTTCCGCATGCGTGCCCTCTTCGATGATCCGCCCCTTGTCCATCACCACGAGCCGGTCGAGGGCTGCGATCGTCGACAGCCGGTGCGCGATGGCGAGCACCGTCTTGCCCTGCATCAGCCGGTCGAGATTGGACTGGATTGCCGCCTCCACCTCGCTGTCGAGCGCAGACGTCGCCTCGTCCAGCACCAGGATCGGCGCATCCTTGAGCATCACCCGGGCAATCGCGATGCGCTGTCGCTGGCCGCCGGAAAGCTTCAAGCCCCGTTCGCCGACATGGGCATCGAAGCCCTTCCTGCCACGCTGATCTTCCAGCCGCTGGATGAAGTCGAGGGCTTCCGCCCGCTCGGCGGCCTTGATCAGGCGCTCCTCGCCCGCCTCTTCCCGGCCGAACAGGATGTTGTCACGGATCGACCGATGCAGGAGCGAAGTGTCCTGCGTCACCATGCCGATCTGCGAGCGCAGGCTTTCCTGTGTGACGCCGGCAATGTCCTGGCCATCGATCAGGATACGCCCGCCTTCCAGATCGTAGAAGCGCAGCAGGAGGTTGACGAGCGTCGACTTGCCTGCGCCCGAGCGGCCGACGATACCGACCTTCTCACCCGGACGAATGTGGAGCGTCAGGTGGTCGATCACACCGCGCTTGCGGCCGTAGTGGAAGCTGACGTCGTCGAAGCGGATGTCGGGCGACCTTACGTCGAGGGTCTTGGCCGTCGGCGCATCGATCAGCCCGATCGGCTTTGCCACCAGCTCCGCCGAATTCTGGATGGTTCCGATATTGCGCATGATGCTGTTCAGCTGCGTCATCATCCGGCCGAGCAGCATGTTCAGTCTCAGCACCAGGCCGAGCGTAAAGGCAACGCCGCCGGCCGTCACGGCTCCGGCAAACCAGAGGTCGACGGACAGCAGCGCCACCATCAGGATCATCACACCCGACAGGATGGCAAGCGATGCCCGCACGCCCGTCAGCAGCCGGGCAAAGGGACGCAGCGTATCCTGGAACCGGTCGAAGCCGGCACGGATATAATGGTCGTTCTGCCGCTCGCGGCCGAACAGCTTCAGCGTCTGGATGTTGGAATAGCTGTCCACCAACCGCCCGTTCAGCATCGACGCCGCCTCGGCGGAATCCTTCGCATGCCGGCGGATCTTCGGCACGAAGTAGCGGGCGAGCAGCAGGAAGATACCCACCCAGGCGCCAATGATCGCCGCCAGACGCCAGTCGAGCTGCGCGACAAGCGCCATGGTTGAGACGGTGTAGATCACCATGAACCAGACGACCTGAAGCAGTGAGGTCAGAAGATCGCCGGTGGATTGCCCGGCAGACCAGACCTTGGTCACGATGCGGCCGGCAAAATCGTTCTGGAAGAACGACAGCGACTGGCGTGACACATGCACATGCGCCTGCCAGCGCACGAGGTTGAAAAAGTTGAGGACGATCACCTGCTCTTCGACAAGCGCCCCGATCGTCACCACCAGAAAACGGCCGAGCAGCACGATCAGCGCCATGAAGAGAAGTTCGAGCCCGTGGCTGGCGATCAATCCATCCCAGCCGGCGGCCTTCGGCACGGTATCGAGCAGATCGACCAGCCGCCCGACAAACCAGAACAGCCCTGCCTCGAGCATGGCGACAGCGCCGCCGAACAGCGCCATCAGCAGGAAGGCGAGCTTGGCCTGGCGCACATAGAACCAGACGAAGGCCAGGGTCTTTTCCGGCGGCTTCAGGTCGTCGGAGCGCGCGAAGGGGTCGAGCCAGTTTTCGAAGAGACGTGCGATGGATTGGAACATGCCTTGCGATATAGGCAGTTTCGCCGGCATGGCAAAGCAAATGCCGCCGTGGCGCCGTTACATTTTCGTCATGTCCGGCGCACTTCTGCGGTTCACCGCGAAAAGCGCGTGAGATAGATGCCGAAGAGGATCAGCGCGACGCCCGCCGGCTGACCGACATGGAACCCGGCCGTGCCCCTGAAATAGTCGATCATCAGACCGGTGATCATCTGCCCGCCGATGATCAGAAGGCCCGACCGCGCCGCCCCGATGCGCGGAAAGACATAAGAGCTGATCGCCACGAAGACTGCGCCAATGAGCCCGCCGGTCAAGGCCCAGGCCGGGGTCTGTCCGAGAAGCGGAAGCCCAACGCGGTGGAAGGCGATGACATAGAGGCTGAGCAGCAGGAAGCCGATCGCGTGGTTGAAGAACGAGGCCTGGAAGGCGCCTCGATCCATGGCGAGCCGCCCATTGATCGAGCGGCTCATGCCGACGGCGGCCCCCCCGAGAAGCGCGATGAGAACGGAGCCGAGCATCAGACGCCTTTCGAGAAGATGAGGAGGGCGCTGCCGCCGATGACGCAGACCGCCGCTGCGACGTCGAAGCGATTGAGCCGGCGCTTCGGCGTTCCGAACAGGCCGAACTGATCGGACAACAACCCGAACAGGATCTGACCGACGAGCAGCAGCGACAGGCCGCCGGCCAGCGCCAGTTCCGAATTGACCGCGATCGAGCTGAGTGCGACGGCAAAGGCGCCGGGCGCACCGCCGAGATAGGACCAGAATGGCGGCCTCGCACCGGAGGGAAAGGTCCCTGCCCTGCGGGCAACCATGCCGTTGGCCAGCCAAAGGACGCCAGCTGCGAGCGCGCCGACCCCATGCACCACCCAGGAGGCGGTGAAGGGCGTCGTATGGGCAGCAAGCCCGCTGTTGATGGTGACCATCGCTGCCAGCAGCACGCCGGCCAGGATCGCCCAGACCCAATCTATGTATTTCAGCATGGCATCCCGCCGGCATGACCCGGCCCCGTGATGGAAAGCCACCGCATAGCCGCCCGCGCCCGTCGAGGACAAGCCAATTCGGCGAATGAACCGATCAGCGGAGCGAATGCCGGGTGGGCCTGAACGAAGGAAGGGGCATTGCTGCCCCACCCCGTGTCTCGGTCAAGTCGAAGGAACGTCGGCTGGCGGCCGGATCAGAACTCCGACCATTCCGCCACCACTGCGGCATTGCCACTGAAAGCTGAGGCGACCTGGCGCCCCAGCGCCCGGGCGGGCGAAGGTTGCGGCGCGCGCGAAGTAGCAGGGGTGGCGGCAGGCGTCGCGGCCCGCACAAGTGCCGGGCGCTGCCCGCCCTCGTCCGTCTTGAACTGACCCATCAGGCGGATCAGCGTCCTTGCCTGCTCGGCAAGTCCGTGGCTCGCCGCCGTCGACTGCTCCACCATGGCGGCATTCTTCTGGGTACCTTGGTCCATCTGGTTGACGGCCATGTTGATCTCGTGCAGGCCGGTTGCCTGTTCGCGGGCGGAGGTCACAATCGCCGCGACGTTCTGGTTGATCACCTGCACCTCGCGCACGATCGTCTCGAGCGCCTTGCCGGTCTCGTCGACGAGCGCCACCCCGTTGCGGACCTGCTGGCCGGAGGCACTGATCAGTCCCTTGATCTCCTTGGCGGCATT
>JARXAQ010000326.1 GCA_029865825.1 Rhizobium sp. | reverse complement strand
CTTCAGAAGTGCCTGCTGGACGCCCTCGCCCGATACGTCACGGGTGATCGAAGGGTTGTCCGACTTGCGGGAGATCTTGTCGACTTCGTCGATATAGACGATGCCGCGCTGGGCGCGCTCGACATTGTAATCCGCAGACTGCAGGAGCTTCAGGATGATGTTTTCGACGTCCTCACCGACATAGCCGGCTTCTGTCAGCGTCGTTGCATCGGCCATGGTGAAGGGCACATCGATGATGCGGGCCAGCGTCTGGGCAAGATAGGTCTTGCCGCAGCCGGTCGGGCCGACGAGCAGGATGTTCGACTTCGCAAGCTCGACATCGCCGCCCTTGGAGGCATGCGACAGGCGCTTGTAATGGTTATGGACCGCCACAGACAGGATCTTCTTCGCCTGCTTCTGGCCGATCACGTATTCGTCGAGGATCTTGATGATGTCCTGCGGCGTGGGAACGCCGTCACGGGACTTAACCATCGAAGACTTGTTCTCCTCGCGGATGATATCCATGCAGAGTTCGACGCATTCATCGCAGATGAACACCGTCGGTCCGGCAATCAGCTTCCGGACCTCGTGCTGGCTCTTGCCGCAGAAGGAACAATAAAGGGTATTCTTGGAGTCACCGCCGTTGCTTCCGCTGACCTTGCTCATGTCTTTATCCTTCCAGCACGCCGCGCCCACCGCCTGGTTGCGGCAGGGCGGTCACTCTCACTGTCCGGTTCCAGCCGCCGCCTATGGCTGAAACCTCGTCCGAACCGGAGCTACAAGCCGATCCACAAAGGACGGATCGGCGGCAACGAAAACTTCCAGTTCTGGCAGACTATGTCACAAACTTTCAACATAGCCTTAATCCATACTATTAGCGCTTTCGCGGCGACTTTAAACCCCCGGCCCCATCACTTCCTGCGGCGCCAGACCGGCGCCGCGTGGGCCGATTGTCCTTAAGCCGACGGTGCGACACCTTCCATTTCGGCGCGCGAGGTCAGGATGCGGTCGATCAGACCCCATTCCATGGCTTCGCTCGATTCCATGAAATGGTCGCGATCCAGCGTATTTTCCACTTCGTCATACGTCCGGCCCGTGTGCTTCACGTAGACCTCGTTCAAACGACGCTTCATCTTAATAATGTCACGAGCATGACGCTCGATGTCGGATGCTTGGCCGGTGTAGCCGCCCGAGGGCTGGTGAACCATGATCCGGGCATTCGGCGTCGCAAAACGCATGCCCTTTTCGCCAGCGGCGAGCAGCAGCGAGCCCATCGAGGCGGCCTGGCCAATGCACAGCGTCGACACGGCGGGGCGAATGAACTGCATGGTGTCGTAGATCGCCATGCCGGAGGTCACAACGCCGCCCGGCGAATTGATATAGATCGCGATTTCCTTCTTCGGGTTTTCGGCCTCGAGGAAAAGAAGCTGGGCGCAGACCAGCGAGGCGGTCGTGTCCTCGACCGGGCCCGTCAGGAAGATGATCCGCTCCTTCAACAGGCGGGAGAAGATATCGTAGGAGCGCTCGCCGCGATTGGTCTGCTCCACGACCATCGGCACCAGAGCCAGGGCGGTATCAACGGGATTTCTCATATCGGTCCTTTTTCAGCCTCTCCCCGCCGCGTCCGGCGCCGGGAATCACGTAAAATCTGTCAACCCCTACATAGAGTGTCCGCACCCTGACATTCAAGACACGAGCAAGGGATATCCTTAATGTGCACCTGCGGGCCAACAGCCTCGCCCTAGCGGGTTTCTCCCGCGGAAGCCAACCGCGCGCCGTCCACCCGCAACAGATACACAAGAAAACCCTAACATGGTGAAAATTCTCCTACCGGTTGCTTTGGAAATCGCAGTCGGTTGCTGCAATCCGCCCCTTTTGCGTAGGGAGTGCTTAACCCGGCTGGGCCATTGTGAGGCAACGTGGTCCAGCCATGATATTTATTTGGGATATTGATCGTGATCGACGTCAAGACGGCGTTTCTGCTCTGGGTGATCCAGGCGGGTACGCTGGCGATTCTCCTCATTGCCATTTGGCTGCATGGCCGCGACCAGCGGCATTTCCTCTGGTTCGGGCTCGGCTTCGCCGCGCATGCGACGGGGCTCGGCCTCGTGGGGGTCCGCGACAGGATCCCCGATTTCCTCTCGATTCATGTGGCCAACAGCGTTTCCCTGGTCGCGTTCGCCTGCTGGGCTGCGGCCGTCGCGGCGATCGACCGCAGGCGCCCGCCGCTTGTCGCTTGTGTGCCGGTCCTGATCTGGGTGGCTGGCAATCTCATCCCCGTGGTGCGCGAGACCTTCGCCCTGCGTGTCACCACCTACAATCTCGCGGCCGCCTTCGGCTTTGCCTTGCTCGCCGTGCTGGTGACGCGCGCGCGCTTCAGTTCGCGCCGCTATCGCCTGATGCTGGCCCTGGTCTGGGCAGGCCAAGCCCTATCCGCCATTTCCTTTGGGATCTTCGTGATCTTTTATCGGCCGTCCAGCTTCCAGGACAATATTCTCGGTGCCTGGATGGGCACCATCGCCCTTGTCGGCTTCATCACGGCCATCGTCATCCTGGCAAAGATGTTGATGGATCGCTCGGAGGAGCGACTACAGGCGCTGGTGCGCACCGATCCACTGACGGGCGTGCTCAATCGTCGCGGGTTTACGGAAGCCTATCAACGGCTTCAGGATGCGGCCCCCTCACCCGCACTCGGGCTGCTGATCTTCGATCTTGACCACTTCAAGCAGGTGAACGACGACCATGGGCATCAGGTCGGCGACCAGGTGCTGCTGGAGTTTTCGACGCTGTGCCGCTCTCTGCTGCCGCAAAGGGCCGCCTTCGGGCGCACCGGTGGCGAGGAATTCGCCGCGGTCCTCGCCATCTCCGAGGCGCGGGATGCGGCGCTCTTTGCAGAAACAGTCAGGCTTGCGCTTGCCGAGCGCGCGATCATCACCGAGACGCGGAGCCTGCATGTCACCACCAGCATCGGCATTGCAGTCAGCCCCCTCGCCAGGGCCGGGCTGGACCAATTGATGTCAGATGCCGATACGGCGCTCTACGCCTCAAAAAGCCAAGGCAGGAACCGGACGTCGGTGAAGGCCGGCCCGAGAATCGTCACCTTACCGCCAGCGCGGATGGACGCTGTCGACGAGCAGGCCGATCGCCAGCTTGCGATCCTCAAGCGGATCACGGCCGTGGCCGCGTCGCTGGACGGGTGATTTTCAAAGCCAACTCTTGCGGAACCGAACCCATCGCATAAACAGAGGTCATGACAGATCTTTCCTTTCTCACCATCGACCCCGCCACCCGTCGCGTCTCGCTGGATGCCCGTGATCCTGCCTTCTACAGCGATCCGAACAAGGCCTATGCGGCGCTGCATGCGAGCTGTCCCACCTTCTATTGGGAAGAGCAGAAGCAGTGGTTCTTAATCGGTTATGACCATGTGAATGCGCTGCTGCGCGACCGACGCTTCGGCCGGCAGATCCTGCACATCGCAACGCGCGAGGAGCTCGGCATTCCGGAGCCCGCGCCGCATACGCGGCATTTCGACAAGGCCGAGGAGCATTCGCTGCTTGAGATTGAGCCGCCGGAGCACACGCGGCTCAGGACCCTCGTCAATCGTGCCTTCGTCTCCCGTCACGTCGAGAAGATGACGCCGGAGATCACGGAGCTGGCAAACCACCTCATCGACGGCTTCGAGAGGGACGGCCAAACGGAACTTCTCTCGACCTTCGCCGACATCATTCCCGTGACCATGATCGCGCGGATGATCGGGATCCCGGAAGAGATGGGACCACAGCTCCTGAAATGGAGCCACGACTATGTCGGCATGTACATGTTCAAACGCAGCCGCGCCGACGAAGATGCCGCAGACCGTTCTGCCAAAGAGTTCGCCGACTACGTGCGCCAGGTCATTGCCGAGCGCCGGGCAGAGCCGCGCGACGACCTGCTCAGCCACATGATCCACACCGAGCACAAGGGCCAGTTCCTCACCGAGGACGAGTTGATTTCGACGACCATCGTGCTCTTGAACGCCGGGCACGAGGCGACCGTGCACCAGATCGGCAATTCGGTGCGTATCATCCTCGAAAGCGGTGTAGACCCGGCAACACTGTTCACCGACGAGAAGACGACCGAACGAACCGTCGAGGAAACGCTCCGGATCTGCGCGCCGGTGCATATCTTCAAGCGTTGGTGCCTGGAGCCCTGCGAGATCGACGGGGTGTCCTTCCAGCGGGGCGACAAGGTGAGCCTCATTCTGGCTGCCGCCAATCTCGACCCGAGGAAGTTTCCCGATCCGCTGGTCTTCAAGCCGGACCGCGATGAAGGGGCCAACCTCTCCTTCGGAGCGGGCATCCACTTCTGCATCGGGGCGCCGTTGGCGCGCCTCGAACTCAACATCGTGCTGCCGCTCCTCTTCAAGCGCCTGCCAGGGCTGAAAATCGCCGACGTCCCACGGGTGAAGGACGTCTACCACTTCCATGGCCTGGAGAGGCTCGACCTCACCTGGTGAGCTTCGCGGACTGCGGCGCATAGCGGGCCATCAGCGACTGAACGGCGTCCTGCATGGCGCGCCGCAGGTCCAGAGGCTCGATGACCTCGACCTCGGTGCCCAACCGCAGCATCTCCGACACCGCCATGCGCTCCTGGGCGACCGGCAGGCGAGCCGTCCGCCAGCCGCGCTCGTCCACATCATCCGACAGTTCGAGGTTCGCGCGGACATAGGGCGGCGCCATGTGTTCGATCTCCTTCAGCCCCCAGGGTGAAACGCGAATGGTCGCCCAGTTTGGGTAGAGTTCCCGTTCGAGGCGCCGGGTGTTTTCGTCCCAATAGGCAGAGAGATCAAAATCCTTTGGTCCATCGAACCGATCCTCGGTGACGATCAGGTCGAGCACGCGCGAAATGCGGTAGGTGCGGGCGGTGTCGTCGACACGGGCGACGAGATACCAGGCACCGCCCTTCATCACGATGCCCAGCGGTTCGGCGACCCTGTTTTTCTCCGCCTTCCAGGATCGGTAGCGCATACGAATGCGCTTGGAATTCCACACGGCGTCCGCAATGGCCGGCAGATAGATCGGCTGCTCGCCCTCGGCCAGCCAAGTCGGCGCATCAAGGTGGAACTTCGACTGCATTCGCCGCGCGCTTTCGCGCAGATCCTCGGGCAAGGCGGCGGTCAGCTTCTTTTGCGCCCCGGCCATCAGCGAGCCGAGGCCAAGGTCGGCAGCGGCACCGGGAACGCCCGAGAGAAACATCGCCTGCGCCTCCGCCGGCGAGACGCCGTTCAGGCGAATGCGATAGCCGTCGAGCAGGCGGTAGCCACCATCAGAGCCCCGCTCGCTATAGACGGGGATGCCGGACAGCGAGAGGGCATCGATGTCCCGATAGATGGTGCGCACCGAGACTTCATTTTCATCCGCCAGGGCTTCGGCGGTCACCAGCCCCCTCGCCTGCAAGGTCGTCAGAATGTTGATCAGCCGGCTGGCACGCATGGACAAAATCCTCTCATCGACAATTATCCTAAACCAACCTGACACAGTCTGACAGGTATGCCGGCGCATTCTCCTTCCATCGCCTCGAAACGCGATGCACTCGAACGGGAGACATCCGATGAACACGACACCGCCGATCACCCTTTTCTATTCCCCGCAGACACGCGCCACCGGTGCCCGCGTGCTACTGGAGGAATTAAAGGTCCCCTATGACCTGCATATTCTCAACATGAAGGCAGGCGAACAGCGGCAGCCGGCCTATCTGGCGATCAATCCGCTCGGCAAGGTGCCGGCCGTGCGCGTCGGAGAGACGCTGGTCACGGAACAGGGGGCCATCTACCTCTATCTTGCGGATCTCTTTCCGGCGGCAGGCCTTGCGCCTGATCTGACCGATCCCGACCGCGGCGCCTATGTCCGCTGGCTGTTCATCTACGGCAGCTGTTTCGAACCGGCCGTTGTGGATCGCTGTCTGAAGCGGGAGCCCGGATCCCTCAACGATACGCCTTATGCGAGCTACGAATCCCTTATCGATACGCTGGAAGCGACGCTGACGCGGGGACCCTACCTGCTCGGAAACCGGTTCACTGCCGCCGATCTTCTCTGGGGCATCGCGCTCCGCTGGACGACGATGTTCGGCCTCGTCGAGGCCCGTCCTGTTTTCCAGGCCTATATCGACCGCATCGGCAGCCGTGCCAGCATCGAGAAGGTCTCAGCCGACGACGTGGTGATGCTCGAGGACCATGACGCCGCCGTCAGGGCGAAGGCACTGGTCGGCTGATAACACATCGAGGGGCCGTCGCTCGTGACGATCGACGGGCCCTCTTATTCGGCCTTTCGTTCAGGCTTTGGAGCCGTAGCGCGATGCGGGGACGCGCTTCGACAGATGTGGCCCGAGTTTCTGACGGGCCGTGCCGAAGTCTGCCAGGAGAGATGCATCCTCAAGCGATGGGACGGTCACGAGTTCCCCCTGATCGAGGCCCGCGAGTGCTGACCGGACGAGATCATCGACATCCATGACACTTTCCGGGTCGATGCTGTCGAAACTTCCGCCGGCGCGATCGAAGATTTCGGTGCGGGTCAATCCGGGCAAAACCGCCTGGATCCGTACCGGGGTCTCGCGCAACTCGTGGGCGAGCGACTGGGTGAGCGCTAGGACGAAGGCTTTCGTGGCACTGTAAGTGCCGTTGAAGATCTCCGGCGCGAGGGCCACCACCGAGGCGATGTTGATGATCGTGCCCCGGCCTCTCTGCGTGAAGGCCTGGGCAGCTGCGACGGCCAGCCGGTTGGCGGCGACGACGTTGATGGCGATCATGCGGTCGAGATAGTCGATATCGTCGTCCAGCAACGTGCCGTTCGGACCAATGCCTGCATTGTTGACCAGCACCGAGATCGCGGCATCGGCCCGCAGACGCTCTTCGACACGCTTGACGTCGCCGGGCAGCGTCAGGTCCGCCTTCAGGATGTCGGTGTCGATGCCATGCGCATCCTTGAGTTCGGCGGCCAGAGCGGCGAGACGCTTGTCGTCGCGGGCGACGAGCAGCAGGTCATGGCCCCGCTCTGCCAGCTTTCGGGCATAGGTCGCGCCAATGCCCGACGAGGCACCGGTAACAAGGGCAGTTCCAAGGGTCGAGGGCATGATCAATCTCCGGGTTTGAATTTACTGGTATATGCCACTATATATGCGTCAAGTGATCGGAGACTTCAAGGGCTGGGCGAATTTTGTTGAAATTTCGCCCAGCTGTCGTAGGCCCCGAGATTGGCGGGGCTCGTTCATGGAAAGGACCACAATGACGCCGGAAGAAAAGGATGTCTGGTTTTACTGCACCAACAGCGCCATTCGACGCGCCACGCGCCAACTCGGCCAGTTGTATGACGACGCGATGGGAGATGCCGGACTGAAGGGAACGCAGTTCTCGCTGATGTCACAGATCGCGGTGCTCGGAAACCCGACGCAGAAGACCTTGGCCGAAGCGATGGTCATGGATCTGTCCGCTCTCGGCCACACGCTCAAGCCGCTGATCCGCGACGGGCTCGTGATCCTGATGCCGGACGAGAAG
>JARXAQ010000099.1 GCA_029865825.1 Rhizobium sp. | reverse complement strand
ATCGACAGCCCGAGCGTATCGGCAAAATGCATCTGCGTGACCGGTATGTGCCGGCGCGTCTCGTCGAGCAGCCCCGCCAGCATACCCCGATCATAGAGAAAGGCGAGAAGATAGGAGGCCCGCTCGATCGCCGACCGTCGGCCGATGCTGAGCAGATGTTCGTCGAGTATGACCTCTTCGCGGGCCGCAAGCCACGTCAGGTCGTAGCCGAGACCCGCGTGACGTTCGAAGAGGGAAAACAGCCGGCTGCGCTCGAACACGCACAGTGTCATCGAGGTCATGGCCTCGACCGAATGTTGCATTTCGGCCATCACAGCACCCTGCAACCCGACCATATCACCGGGAACCACGTAGTTCAGGATCTGCCGGCGTCCGTCTTCGAGGATCTTGTACCGAAAGCCCCAGCCCGAAAGCACGGTGTAGAGATGAGCGCTGCGGGCCCCCTCGACCAGAACCGTCGTGCCCGGGTCCGCCTGCAACTCACCCCGCTTGAACTGCGCCACGAACTCCAGTTCCTCCTCAGTAAAGGGACGGAACTGCTTCATCCGCCGCAAGGGGCATTCATGACAGCTGACACGGACGGGATTTTGGCGGGGTTCCGCGACCATAGATGACCTCGCAGTATGGCCACACTGTTCCCCTATGGAACATTGGGACCGCTATGTCTTTTTTAAATGACGATCAGACCCTCTGGGACCATAAAGCGGTCCCGATAGAAGGAATGAACATGCTCCCATCTCCGCTCCGCATCCTGATTGCGGAAAACCAGTACCTGATTGCGATGGAGGTGGAGCGCATGCTTGTCGAGATGGTACCTTGTGACGTCACCATCACCCCACTCGCACGAGTGGAAGATGAGCTTGCGGCGTCGACCTTCGACATCGTCATCCTGGATGCCGCTAGCAGCGAGCCGCTGAATGTCTACCGGGTGGGCATCATCCGCGCGGCAGGTGCCGAGCCCGTGTTCTTGTCGTCCTACGGGGACCACGACCGCGGTCGGAGCATCGTTTCTCTCCACCCGTCCGTGACCAAACCGCCACTGCCGGAGCCGCTGGCCGCCGCCGTCCTGGAGGCGGCCAACCGCCGCCATTCAGACGGCAAAAGCCTTCTTGATAACCGCTGAACTGTGGGCATCCGGCCCATAGTCACCCTCTCCGCTCACGCCGAGGATTTCCTGCAACTTGTTGCGAGCGCGGTTGATACGGCTTTTGATGGTACCCACGGCGCAGCCACAGATCTCGGCCGCTTCTTCATAGGCAAAGCCCGAAGCGCCGACGAGAATGATCGCTTCGCGCTGGTCACTCGGCAACTGATCGAGCGCCCGCTTGAAATCCTGCAGGTCGAGAGATCCATATTGCTGGGGATGGGTGGACAACTGTGAGGTGAAGATGCCGTCAGTATCAGACACTTCGCGCCCACGCTTGCGCATCTGCGAGTAGAACTCGTTGCGCAAGATGGTGAACAGCCAGGCCTTCATATTGGTGCCAGGCTCGAAATGATCCTGTTTCGCCCACGCCTTCATGATCGTGTCCTGCACGAGATCGTCCGCAACGTGATGGCGACCCGTCAGAGATACGGCAAAAGCACGCAGGTTCGGCAATGCCGCCAGAAGATCACGCTTGAACGAATGGTCGGTCGACTTGGCGTCAACGGTCATCGAGCGGCTTCCCTGTTCTTGATGCTTTCCTCCGCACGACGCTCGGCCATGTCCAGACGCTCCAGCAATTCCAGGAACCGCTCAGGAATGCCCTCTTCCTGGACCGACTGGTAGAATTCGCGCAGCTGAGCGGACACACCGGGGTGAAATGCCGCCATTCCGGGCACTCCATCCGACGTTGTCAGTTTCTTAGAGTTTTCTGTCATTTGGTCCAACGAGTTCGAGCGATTGTCGGCTTGTAACGCCTGACCCGCAACTATGTTCCTCGAAAACCGCAAGTTTCTGCGAGATGTTACCGATGGTGATTGCGCGCGATCAAGATGGAACAAAGGCATTTCGGACACGTTTTGCCGACATCGCAACAGGAGAACCCCCATGCTGTACTATGCTCTCGTCTTCCTCGTCGTCGCCTTGATCGCCGGTGTCCTCGGCTTCGGTGGCATCGCCGGTGCATCTGCCGGTATCGCCAAGATCCTTTTCGCCATCTTTATCATTCTTTTCCTCGTTTCGCTGGCCATGCGCCTGTTCCGTCAGGCCTGATCGAACGATACGACGATAAAAGAGGAGGCCGTCGCCCATGGCACGGCCTCCTCTTTTCGTTTCAGCTGATAGCCAATTGCATTCGCGACATGCCGGTGCGGCTAAAGCAGGATCCACAGAAGCGCTACGATGGCGAGGATTGCGATGCTGGCGATCACGCGCGTCGTGAACTGCCCGTAGAGCGGCGGAACCTGGGATTCCAGATCGCGGTCCAGACCAGCTTCTTGCGCCATGTTCCTCGTCTGAGCATCCACGGCCTGCGAGCCGTCCACATCATCACGGTTGCGTGGCGCATGCCGCGCCGAGGGTTCCTCGCCGATCATCGAATATCCTGAAAACGTTCGAGGGGAACTGGAACACGGGTGGGAAGGAGGGCCTGAGCCTCAACACTTCCGCCGATCGGCGCCATCACATTGAGTGCTGCAAGCTTGGCCGGATCGATGTCCTGCCGGATGGTTTTGCCGGCAACCAGATCTGCGCTGACCGGAACGCAATCGGCATAGACCAATTTGGCCATTGTTCTTGCGCGCGCAAGCTCTTTACTGAGCGACGCAAAGCAGGTTTCGTCACTTTGATAGGAGATCACAGAGACTGGCTCTTCCAAGCAGGTCGCATCCTGCGGGTGGCAAGCGACAATGACCATCAGGGCTGCCATACTGTTCATGACCAATCTCCACGTTACTCAATCGTTAACGCGGGGAAACCGTCGAGGTTCCGGCAGTTCTTTCAGTCCCTCAGAAGGGCCTGTCTGTCGCCGAGGACCGGATCAGATGGTGGATATACTTCAACTTCTCGAAGACAGGCTCCGACAGGACGAAGGGATAGAGATCCGGCTGGCCCATACTGCGGTTGATGCTGTTGATGGCGAGTGTCAGCGGCACCCAGGCGCGAATGAGGGAATCCACTGTTCCGCTGCCATAGCTGTCGAAGGTGCGGCGAAGCTCGATGCCGACGGCGTCCGTTTCAATGTCCGGATTGGTGCGCAAGCCAAACGCGTCGGCCGTATCCAAGGCATCGACGATATGGAAATAATGGGCGAATGTCTCGGCGAAGTCTTCCCAGGGATGGCTGGCCGCATAGGCCGAGATATAGCTCTGCTCCCATCCCAGTCCCGGACCCTCGGCATAATGCCGCTCCAGCGCCTCGCCGTAGTCCAGCCGTTCGTCACCGAAGACGTTCCGGAACCCGTCAAATGCGCCGCGGTCGCGCACCAGCACATTCCAGTAATAGTGCGCCACCTCATGGCGAAAATGGCCGAGCAAGGTTCGGAAGGGTTCGCCGAGTGCTACCCGCCGCGCCTCGCGCTCAGGGTCGGAGGCCTCCGCGATGTTGAGCGTGATCAGCCCTTCGGCATGCCCGGTCAGGACATGCTTTTCCTCCTCTTCGCCATCCGGATCGTCAGCCAGAAAAGCAAAGCCCAAGCCTTTTTCCGGATCCTGCGTCCGCGTGAGAAGCGGCAGCCGGAAGCGCAACAACGAATAGAAGAGTCCGCGCTTGGCAAGCTCGATCTTTTGCCAGTTGAACTGGTTCACGGCGAGCGTCAGATCCGGGATCGTGACATTGTGTCGACAGGCAACACAAAAGCCGGAAGGATCGCCGTCATCGACCAGCCAGTTGCAGCCGCCAATCGCCGTATTCGCACAAGGGGTGACGGCGCCGATCGCCGTCTGCCCGGCGGCGAGGATCGGGGTCCCCTCCACATCGAGCGCGATCATTTCAAGCGCGGCCGGCCGAAATGCGAGGCTCGCGCCACAAGTGACGCAGCCCGTGTTTTCGAAATGGACGACATTGGTGCAGTTGCTGCATGTAAACAGGCGCATGACGTGTCTCACAGATGAGCATGGGGCGCCGCTAGGCGATGGGGAAAGAAGTCAATCGTAACTTTCGAGCGGGAATGTCAGCTCATAGCGCACAAGCCCATTCTCCAGGTCATGCCACGCCTGACCATTGACGGAAGACGGAACAACACGTTCCAGCACAGTGCTGCCGAACCGGTTGGTCTTGATATCCTTGCCCCCATCGACCGCAGTATAGGGCTCTTCCCAGGTAATGGTAACAACCGGGCCGCCCGGAAGTTCCTGCCGTCGGCAGCTCACTTTGATCGGCTTGCGCCGCTGCAGGAAGTCGCCATGGCTGACGGCGTTCACCACCAGCTCGTGCAGGGCCAGACCGATATGAAGGGAGGCGTTCGGCGTGAGCAAGACGTCGTCGCCCGAAACCTGCACAAGGTCGGCATTTTCCTGGACATAGCGATCGACCTGCTGCTTGAGCAGATCGCGGAAATGAGCGCCACGCCAGCTGGAATCCGTGATCAGATCCTGCGACTGCGACAACGCATGCAGGCGACCACGGAACTTGCCGAGGAAACCGTCGAGCGACCCGGAATACCGGGCCGTCTGGGAAGCGATACTCTGGATGATGGCGAGCAGGTTCTTCGAGCGGTGGCTGACTTCGCGCAGCAAGGCCCTGAGCAGGCGTTCACGGCGGCGATCTTCTGTCCGATCGATGACGACGGTGATCAGATGCAGATCATGATCGTCCATCTCCACCATCCGGCAGCGGAACTCGAAGAACGTATCATCGCCGCCCTCGATCTCCAGCTCGCCACGGTCGCCGGGTTTCGTAAGGCCCGCCTTCATTTCGACCAGACGTTGGCCGATCTCCGCACCGAATACTGTCTCGTCCGTCGGCGCCATCCCCGGCGTCAACGTCCAACGTGAAGGCAGACTGGTGATGCAGACATAGGTCCCGTCACTGTCTTGCAGAATGAGGCTCGCACCCATGTCGATCAGTGCGGTTATGAAGAACTCACGCAGCTGATCCTCGCCGCGCTGAGGTTCAAACCATGTCAACCGATGTACCAAGTGTGATGCTCCGCCGTTTTGTCGGCATCTCGGCCTGCCGCAGTTCGGTAAACTGCGGGCTGGCCGATTTTCATAGGGCTCGCGCCTTATGCCTGTTCCGATACCCGTTCGTTGAAAAACAATGCCTGACTGATCAGCGCCTTGACCATGTCCGGGTTGAACGGCTTCGTCACCAGGAAGGCCGGCTCCGGACGTTCGCCGGTCAGAAGGCGTTCCGGAAACGCGGTGATGAAGATCACCGGAACCGTGTCCACCTTGAGGATGTCATTGACCGCATCGATACCGGAGCTGCCGTCGGCCAGCTGGATATCGGCGAGCACCATCTTCGGGTTGGTCCGCTTGTAGAGCTCCACGGCTTCGGCATGGGTGCGCGCGATGCCGGTCACGCGATGTCCGAGATCCTCGACCATCTGCTCGATGTCGAGCGCGATGAGAGGCTCATCCTCGATGATCATGATGTCCGTCGCCACCTGACGCGAGATTTCCATGGAAGCCTCGTTGAACAGCGCGTTAAACTCGCCTTCCGTCACCCTCAGCACATTGGCCGCCTCGGTGGTCGAGAAACCCTCGACGGTGACCAGCAGGAAGGCGTGCCGGGCACGGGTGGGGACCGATGCCAGGTTGGCAGCCGCCCGCTTCTCCCAGGCAAAGGGCGAAATGATCTGCGGAAGCTCGACCTTTGTGGAATCGTAGATCGTCACAAACAGACGATAGAGCGCGACTCGATCATCGCCCGTATCGGGGAAGATCGAGATATCCGCAATCAGGGCCTCCAGGACTGCAGCCACGTAGGCGTCGCCGGACGTCTGCGAACCGGTAACGGCGCGTGCATATCGCCTCAGATAAGGAAGATGGACGGCGACGCGGGCGGTAAGGGACATGCAATTCTCCAATCACGTGGAATAAGGTGCGGACTCGGCTGAAAACGCACGACGCAAAAAAGAGTTCCATCCGTCGGAACTTTTTTGCGTCGCGAAACTTATCAGGCTAATTCTCATCTCGCACACTCTTTCACCGAGAAACAATGGAACGTGAAGACCATGGCTGGCAACCCTCCGGGAGACCCGGAAAAATCAAAGACACGCTCCGACCCGCAACGCCAAAATGCCAATGCACTCATCGCCACGAAACTCCGCGGCTACTATGACGGCATCATCGAAGAGGGCACGCCGGCACACCTCCTCGATCTTCTGGAGCGCCTGCAGGACGCAGAAACCGCAGCGAAGAAGAAGTAGGGCGCCAAGGGAGAACGACTAGGCCCCTTGGTGTCCGCATCGTGATGGGCACTGCACCTAATCGCGGTCGTCACGACCTGAACGCTGCTGCATGCGTGTAACACCATAGACAAGAGCAGCGACGGTGGCGGCGCCCAGGAGAGACCGGCCTCTCATGAGTGCAGGGACACCGGCGAGAAGCTGCAATGTCATGGGATCCGGCAGGCGCGCCTTTGCAGCACGACGTCTTGCCTCCATTTTCAACTCCGTTCGCCGATTCTTGGCCTGAATGATCGCCACGACGATCAGCGCACAGAGTGCAGTGCCGCCCGCAATAATGACGGCCGCCAACGTCGCGCCCACAAGACCCGACAGATAGAGGCCAAGCGCGACGAGCAGCGCCACATAAGCGGTGAGCCCCAGGACGGCAACCACCGCCCCACCGACGAGAAGTCGGGTGAAGCGGCGGGCGGTTGGCTTGACCTGGCCAAAGGCGAGGATGCCCAGTTGCTGAAACAATGGTAGCATGATCAACGCCGGCTGAGCAGGGCGAGAAGGTAACCGACGCCGGCGGCCATCGCCAGCGACTGAAAAGGCTTGGCGCGCACATAGGCTTCGACGTCTTCTTCCACCGTCAGCAGCGTGTCTCGCGCGCTGTCGATATACTGCTGGGAGGTTTCGCCCGCTTCGCGGATCTTGCCGCTGCCGAAGGAGGCCAGCGTTTGCGTCAGCGCTGCAATATCACGGCGCAAGGTCTCGAGCTCGGCCTGTACGTCGCTGCTCGTTGCACCGGTATCGGTCGACGCGGCATCCGCCAGGCTGTCGGCCACATCGTCAGCCGCGCGTTCGACTTTGCCGTGCGAAGCGCTGGGTACCTGGGCCATGATCATTCTCCTTGGTGCATTGAGTGTCGGGTTCCTGCCCACAACGCCGCAAGGCGCAGAGAGTTCCGACACAAGGAGCAATTGTTCCATCGCTTGGCTTTGGAACCCGGCGTGGTTTTCGGCGTTTTCAGATCCGAGGACACGGAGCCTCGACCAACACCAGACACGGGAGATTTCCGATGAATTGGAATCAGATCGAAGGCAATTGGGAGCAGTTCAAGGGCAAGGCCCAGACCCAGTGGGGCAAGCTGACAGGCGACGACCTCGACGTCGTGGCCGGCAAGCGCACCGAACTGTCCGGCAAGATCCAGGCCGCCTATGGCAAGACCCAGGAAGAAGCCGATCGCGAGATCGACGACTGGATGACCCGCAACTAAGACCGCCAGGTCTCGCTGTACCAGAAACCCGGAAGCGCAAGCTTCCGGGTTTTTCGCTGTTCAGGCAGCCGTTGTCGTCGCGCCGTAGGTCACGCCCTTTTCCTTCAGCCAGCGACGATAGGCGATCGAGGAGGCATCTGCCCGCGTCGGCACCTCCTTGCGCGGCTCGAGGGGAAGAAGCACCGGCCGCTGGTTTTCCAGAATGATCCGGTCCTGCAGGAAGATCATCTGTTGGAAATGAATGAGCTCCGTCGTCGTTGAGACATCGTCGATCAGATACATGATCGGATGCGCGCGGCAGCGGCCCGGATCGAGCGGCTGAACGAAGAGCCCGATGACATCCCAGCGATTGGCGGCATTGGGACAGGTCTTGTAGAGGATCGTGGTGAACGGCGTCATCACCCGGTACATATACTGCGTGGTGATCCCGTCCTGCGCCGAAAGAGCCGCCTGCGGCTGGAAGAAGGTGCAGTTGGTCGCCCAGACCTCGTCTTCCTCGCGCCGGATCTCGACATCGTAGCTCTGCACTTCCGTATGCGGTTCGGCACCCAGGATATCCGTATGCACGAAGGGGAAATGCGCCATGTCGAGGAAATTCTCGACGATGCGAAGCCCTGACGCCTTTACGGTCACGACACCGCAGGGCACATAGCGCCGGTCCGGCTCGTCAGCCTCCGGCAGCGGAAAAATCTCGCGCTGGGGCTCACCCAGCGTCGCCCAGAGAAAGCCGAAGCGATGGCGCAGCGGCAGCGGCTCGGCCCGTCCTTCGGCAAACACCTCGATCGCCCCATCCGCCTGCTTGACGACGGTCAAATCCGTCCCGAGCAGCCGGTTCTGCGACCTTCCGACCGGGATCACCGCCTCGGTATCCAGCACATACCACTGATGAAGCGACGCCTTGTCGATACCGTTCTGCATGATCAAGTCTTTCCTCTGGAGCACGGGAGAAACCGCTTGAAACCCGATCTCGCCCACCGCTAGATTGCCCAAAAATTAGAGCGCGCACAATTGCAAGGCAACACTGATCCCCATCCGATGACGGCGAAGGCCGATCATTTGACCGTCGGCTTCACCTTTTCCGGAAGGCTGGAGCCGCAGGGCTTCATCGCGTTTGCCGAACATCGGGCCGCGCGCCTGTCGCTCGGCCTGACGATTGCGGCCT
>JARXAQ010000306.1 GCA_029865825.1 Rhizobium sp. | reverse complement strand
GGGTGACGAAACCAAGTCCTGGCTTCTTGAGAATTACTCGGCTGGCCAGTCCTGGGTCGACCTGTCTATCTATAAGGGCAAGGACGGTACGGCCGCCCTCTACGCCTTCCCCTACAAGATCGACGTGAAGTCGCTGGTCTGGTACGTGCCTGAGAACTTCGAGGACGCCGGTTATGAAGTTCCGAAGACCATGGAAGAACTGAAGGCTCTGACGGAAAAGATCGTCGCTGACGGTGGTACCCCCTGGTGCATCGGCCTGGGTTCGGGTGGCGCAACCGGCTGGCCGGCAACCGACTGGGTTGAGGACATGATGCTGCGTACGCAGCCGGCCGACGTCTACGACAAGTGGGTCACCAATGAAGTGAAGTTCAACGATCCGGCTGTTGTTGCCGCGATCGAGGAATTCGGCTTCTTCGCCCGCAACGACAAGTTCGTTGACGGCGGTTCCAAGGCCGTTGCCTCCACCGACTTCCGCGACAGCCCCAAGGGTCTCTTCGGCGCGCCGCCGAAGTGCTACCTGCACCATCAGGCATCCTTCATTCCGTCCTTCTTCCCCGAAGGTACGGTCGTTGGTGAAGATGCAGACTTCTTCTACATGCCGCCTTACGCTTCCAAGGCCGATCTCGGCAATCCGGTGCTCGGCGCCGGCACGCTCGCCATGATCACCAAGGACAGCCCGGCAGCCCGCGCCTTCATCGAGTTCCTCAAGACCCCGATCGCGCATGAAGTCTGGATGGCCCAGTCCGGCTTCCTCACCCCGTTCAAGGGTGCCAACCAGGAAGCTTACGGCAACGCGCCGCTGAAGAAGCAGGGCGATATCCTGCTCAACGCGACGACCTTCCGCTTCGACGGATCCGACCTGATGCCGGGCAAGATCGGCGCTGGTGCATTCTGGACCGGTATGGTTGACTACTCCGGTGGCAAGGCCGCCGCAGATGTCGCAACCGACATCCAGAAGGCATGGGACGGGCTGAAGTAAGCCCGAAACCGACCGCAATTCGCCGGGCCGCGTCTCAAAGATGTGGCCCGGTCGTCGATACACAAGAACAAGTGCCCCGTGCGCCTTCAGGTGACGCGGAGTGATCGACAGGGAGGGGACATCTTGGAACAGTTACTCTTTGCATTGCTGACGATTGTCGTCGGCGTCGCCGCAGCAATCGGCTATTTCTACGGCTCGAACCTGCTGCTGGATCGGATCTTTCCGTCACGCATCGCCGACACGGCACAGGCCTCGCGCAACTTGCGTCACGCCGCGCTGATCCGCCCGTGGCTGTTTCTCGGGCCGGCGCTCATCTCCTTGACCGTCTATCTGGTTTATCCGCTCTTTTCGTCGATCGTCTATTCCTTCATGGACCGGGCCGGCGAGAACTATGTCGGGCTCGCGAATTATCGCTGGATGCTGAACGACGCGGAATTCCGGCAGTCCATCTCCAACAACATTCTCTGGTTGATCGTGGTGCCGGCCGGCTCCACCTTCTTCGGCCTGATCATCGCGGCCCTCACCGACCGCATCTGGTGGGGCAACATCGCCAAATCGCTGATCTTCATGCCCATGGCGATTTCCTTCGTCGGGGCATCCGTCATCTGGAAGTTCGTCTACGACTACCGCGATGCCGGCTCCGAGCAGATCGGCATCCTGAACGCCATCGTCATGGCCTTTGGCGGCGAGCCACAGATCTGGATTTCTCTGCCTTTCTGGAACAACTTCTTCCTGATGGTGATCCTCATCTGGATCCAGACCGGCTTCGCCATGGTCCTTCTTTCGGCGGCCCTGCGCGGCATCCCGGAGGAAACCATCGAGGCAGCTGTCATCGACGGTGCCAATCCCTGGCAGATTTTCATCAAGATCAAGGTGCCGCAGATCTGGACGACCATCGCCGTCGTCTGGACCACCATCACCATCCTCGTCCTCAAGGTCTTCGATATCGTCCTCGCCATGACCAACGGCCAGTGGCAGAGCCAGGTTCTGGCGAACCTGATGTTCGATTGGATGTTCCGCGGCGGCGGCGACTTCGGCAAGGGTGCCGCAATCGCAGTCGTCATCATGATCATGGTCATACCGATCATGATCTGGAACATCCGCAATGCCCGCCGGGAAATGGAAGGACACTGAGATGGTCACGAGAAAACTTTCGCCGCTGACGGTCGTCGTCAATCTCACCGTCCTCTTCCTCGTCGTACTCTGGACCCTGCCGACAGCCGGCCTGCTGATTTCGTCTCTGCGAGACAAGGACCAGATCGTCGCCTCCGGATGGTGGACGGCGCTTGGCACCTCCAGCCAGAATGCGATCTACCGCGCGCCGCCACCGAGCGCCCAGGTCGAAGAAAATGGGGTCTTCGTCATCTCGGGCAATGTCTTCGAAGGCAATCCCGGCAGCGTCTCTGCCTTCGGCACCAATATCAACAGCCCGGCGGAATTCGGGCCGGGCGAGACCGCCGAGCGCAATGACGGAAGCAAGCTGACCCTTCAGGACAACGGCGATTTCCGCATCGAATCGACTGCCGCCTTCGAAGGCACGCGCGGCGACCGCATCTTCTTCACCGCCTCGGTGCCCCCACGGTTCACGCTGGAGAACTATGAGACGGTTCTGACGGCCGAAGGGCTCGGAAAATCCTTCCTGAACTCGCTGACGGTTGCCATTCCCTCGACCATCATTCCGATCCTGGTCGCCGCCTTCGCCGCCTATGCGCTCGCCTGGATGAAATTTCCGGGCAAGGCGCTTCTGCTCGCCGTCATCGTCGGCCTGCTCGTTGTGCCCTTGCAGATGTCGCTGATCCCGCTTCTGAAGATGTATAACGGCGTCGGCGCCTTCTTCGGCGTGCCGGCCAAAGGTTATGTCGGCATCTGGCTGGCCCACATGGGTTTCGGTCTGCCGCTCGCCATCTATCTGCTGCGCAACTACATCGCCGGCCTGCCGCGCGAGATCATGGAATCGGCCCGCGTCGACGGCGCCTCCGATTTCGAAATCTTCATCAAGATCGTCCTGCCGCTCTCCTATCCCGCGCTCGCTTCCTTCGCGATCTTCCAGTTTCTCTGGACGTGGAACGACCTGCTGATCGCCATGGTCTTCCTCGGAACCGGCGACAATGAGCTCGTTTTGACCGGACGCCTGGTCAATCTGCTCGGCTCACGCGGCGGCAATTGGGAAATCCTGACGGCCTCGGCGTTCATCACCATCATCGTCCCGCTCCTCGTCTTTTTCAGCCTGCAACGCTACCTCGTCCGGGGACTGCTCGCGGGCTCGGTCAAGGGTGGCTGAGCGGTCCGACTAAACTTCAAGACATGCACAAGGATTGACTATGAGTTCCACGACGCAATCGACGCTGGTCGCCGACAAGGATTGGTGGCGCGGTGCGGTGATCTACCAGATCTACCCGCGCTCCTACCAGGATTCCAACGGCGACGGCATCGGCGACCTGAAGGGCATCACAGCCCGCCTGCAGCACATCGCCGATCTCGGCGCCGATGCGATCTGGATCTCGCCCTTCTTCACCTCGCCGATGAAGGATTTTGGCTACGACGTCTCGAACTATGTCGATGTCGATCCGATGTTCGGCTCGCTCGCTGATTTCGACGGAATGATCGCCGAGGCGCATCGCCTGGGCGTCCGGATCATGATCGACCTGGTGATGTCGCACTCCTCCGACCAGCACGCCTGGTTCGTCGAAAGCCGGTCGAGCCGCGTCAATCCGAAGGCCGATTGGTATGTCTGGTCCGATCCGAAGCCGGATGGCACGCCGCCGAACAACTGGCTGTCGATCTTCGGCGGGTCCGCCTGGCATTGGGACCCAACCCGCATGCAGTATTACTTGCACAACTTCCTGGCCTCGCAGCCGGACATGAACCTGCACAATCCGGAAGTTCAGGATGCGCTCTTGGCCGCCACCCGCTTCTGGCTGGAGCGCGGCGTCGACGGCTTCCGCCTCGACACCATAAACTTCTACTTCCACGACAAGGAATTGCGCGACAACCCGGCACTCGCCCCGGAACGCCGCAATGCCTCGACCGCTCCGGCAGTGAACCCCTACAATTTCCAGGAACACATCTACGACAAGAACCGCCCGGAAAACATCGCCTTCCTCAAGCGTTTCCGCGCACTTCTGGACGAGTATCCGGCAATCGCCGCCGTCGGCGAAGTCGGCGACAGCCAGCGCGGGCTTGAAATCGTCGGCGAATACACCTCCGGCAGCGACAAGATGCAGATGTGTTACGCCTTCGAATTCCTGGCGCCGGAGCCTCTGACGCCCGAAGTCGTGCGCAACACCCAGAATGCTTTTGCGGCGGCCGCCCCCGAAGGCTGGGCCTGCTGGGCGTTTTCGAACCACGATGTCGTGCGCCATATCAGCCGCTGGGGCGCAAGCGTTCTCGACCGCGACGCCTATGCCAAGATGATGGCAGCCCTGCTGCTCACCCAGCGCGGCTCGGTCTGCATCTACCAGGGCGAGGAACTCGGCCTCACCGAAGCCGACATCGCCTTCGAAGACCTGCAGGATCCCTATGGCATCCAGTTCTGGCCGGAATTCAAGGGCCGCGACGGCTGCCGCACACCGATGGTCTGGGACGACCACGCCACCCAGGCGGGTTTCTCGACAGCGGCCAAGACCTGGCTGCCGATCCCGGTCGAGCATGTGCTCAAATCCGTCAACACACAGGTCGGCAGGCAAGAAACGGTGCTGGAGCAGTATCGCCGCTTCCTCGCCTTCCGCCGCCAGTATCCGGCCTTTGCCAAGGGCGACATCACCTTCCATGAAGCCAGCGGGACGCGCCTCGCTTACACGCGCGCTCTCGGTAACGAGAAACTGCTCTGCGTCTTCAACATGAGCGCGGAGCCCGCCGCGATCGCATTGCCACAGGGAGAGTGGCTGGCGCTCGACGGTCACGGCTTCGCCAGCAGCGTCAATGACAACACGGTAGAATTGCCGGCCTGGGGCGCATATTTCGCGCGCCACGCCTGACAGGGGAGGAAGAGAAATGACGGGTCTGGTTCTGAAAGACATCCGCAAGGCCTACGGGCAGGTCAAGGTCCTGCACGGCATCGACCTGGAGATCAAGGAAGGCGAGTTCATCGTCTTCGTCGGCCCGTCCGGCTGCGGCAAGTCGACCTTGCTGCGCATGATCGCCGGGCTGGAGGACATCACCAGCGGCGAGATGTATATCGACGGCCAGCTCGTCAACGACGTGCCGCCCTCCAAGCGCGGCATCGCCATGGTCTTCCAGTCCTATGCGCTCTACCCGCACATGACCGTTTACGACAACATGGCCTTCGGCATGCGCATCGCCGGAGAAAGCAAGGAAGAGATCGACCGCCGCGTTCGCTCGGCCGCCGGCATCCTGCAGCTCGGCCCTTACCTCGACCGCCTGCCGAAGGCGCTCTCCGGCGGCCAGCGCCAGCGCGTTGCGATCGGCCGCGCCATCTGCCGCGATCCCAAGGTCTTCCTGTTCGACGATCCACTGTCGAACCTTGATGCTGCGCTCCGCGTCGCGACCCGCATCGAGATCGCCAAGCTCAATGAGCAGATGGCCGATACCACGATGATCTACGTCACCCACGACCAGGTCGAGGCAATGACGCTGGCGGACCGGATCGTGGTGCTCTCGGCCGGCAAGATCGAACAGGTCGGCCCGCCGCTCGAACTCTACGAGCGTCCGGCCAATCTCTTCGTCGCCGGCTTCATCGGCTCGCCGGCCATGAACATCATGCCGTCGACGATCATCGAGACCGGTGCCGTGACCCGCATCAAGCTCAAGGACGGCTCGGAAGTCGCGGTCGACATCCAGACCGAAGCCTCGGAAAAGGGGAAGGCGGCAAGCTTCGGCGTGCGTCCGGAGGATCTCGCCATCGCATCCGGGGATCAGTTCCTCTTCGAGGGCATCGTGTCGATCGTCGAAGCACTCGGAGAAGTGACGCTGCTCTACGTGGCGGGCCCTGTCGAGGAAGAGGCCGTCGTCGTCAAGCTGCCGGGCATCGTCGACGTCAAGAAGGGCCAGACCGTGCGGTTCTCCGCCGACAAGACCAAGCTGCATCTCTTCGATGCCGCCGGCCAGACCTACCGCCGCTGATTGCACGGGTCGTTTTGAAACACGTTAAGGCCCTGTTATCCCTAGTGATGACGGGGCCTTTTTGCAGCCAAGTTTGGCCCCGTTCGCAATACCGACTGTTAAGGTGTCGCTGCTAGCTTTTTACCCATAACAAAGGACAAAAAGACAAGGGTAGGACGATGAGACCGGCAGGTGGCAATCACTTTCTGAAAAAGGAAGAATCCTTCATGTACGACCGGGAAAACCGGTACCGCATGGAAGACACGATGAATGCCGGGCGTCTCGAATACACCGAGAACGGTATGACCCACATGGCAGCGCGTCGCTGCGACGTCATCCGCATCTCGATGAGCGGCGCCGTCGTCGCGCTGCTGACCCAGGTCAACCTCCCCAAGCAATTCTATCTCGACATCCCGGACGCCCGCATCAACAAGGTGGGCGCCGTGCTGATGAAGACCTTTGCGAACAACACCGCCGAGATCCGTTTTCTGCGCCTGCTGACGCAGAAGGAACTCGACCGCATCTTCGTCTTCTCCACCCATCCGGCGCATAAGGACCGCGTGCTCGACGTCCGCAGCTGGTAAAGGCTGACATCCCTGTTTCGGAAGGCCGGTGTGGCGCAAGCTGCATCGGCCTTCAGCATTTCTGACTGGACATCTCGGGCAGGACCTCTGATCTTCCCGACACATCAGAAGGAGAACAAGCATGTCCGATCAAAAGGTTGCCATCGTCACCGCGGGGGGAAGCGGAATGGGAGCGGCGGCGGCAAGACGTCTCGCTGCCGATGGCTTCAAGGTCGCTATCCTCTCCTCCTCCGGCAAGGGCGAGGTGCTGGCAGCCGAACTCGATGGTTTCGGGATCACCGGCTCGAACCAGTCTCCGGAAGACCTCGCACGCCTGGTCGAGGGTACGATGGAGCGCTATGGCCGTATCGACGTTCTCGTCAACAGCGCCGGCCATGGGCCCCGCGCGCAGATCCTCGAGATCACCGACGAGCAGTGGGTGAAGGGCATGGATGTCTACCTGCTCAACGTCATTCGCCCGACCCGTCTCGTCACCCCGATCATGCAGGCGCAGAAGTCAGGCGTCATCATCAACATCTCCACCGCCTGGGCCTTCGAGCCGTCCTCGATGTTCCCCACATCGGCCGTCTTCCGCGCGGGCCTTGCCTCCTTCACCAAGATCTTTGCTGACACCTACGCGGCAGAGAATATCCGGATGAACAATGTCCTGCCTGGTTGGATCGATAGCCTGCCGGCGATCGAGGAACGGCGGGATGGTGTGCCGATGAAGCGTTACGGTACGAGCGAGGAGATTGCTGCCACCATCGCCTTCCTCGCCTCCGATGGCGCCGCCTATATCACGGGCCAGAACCTTAAGGTCGATGGTGGGCTGACCCGGCACGTGTGAACCAATTTCAGCCCTTCGCCCGGAATGTGACAACAAACCTCCGGGCGTAAACCTCTTGGTTACCAAACTTCTTCATTCTTTAGGACAGTCGACAGGACCGCTGCTGCGGTTTCTGTCCCAGTAAAGCCGGCTTCCGCTGCTCGGCGGC
>JARXAQ010000365.1 GCA_029865825.1 Rhizobium sp. | reverse complement strand
GTGCCATGGCCGATGCCGGTATAGGCGAGCGACCCGTGCAGGCTCGCCTTCAGCGCGGCCACATGGGCACCGGCCGGTCGCGGCCACTGGTCGGACAGGATGAGATCGAGAAACCGATTGGCCGCCGTCATCGGACCCATGGTGTGGGAGCTCGAGGGGCCGACGCCGATCTTGAAAACGTCGAAAACCGAAAGAAACATGGGGGCTCCTGGCATGCGGGTCTGAAAACGCAAAGGCTAGAGCATCGCCTAGCACGAATGCGCCTCGCAATCGACATCGGCTTTCATTGCCGCGACATCCGCATGCCCCATGTCCGCCTAAACCCATAAACGCAAACAGCGCGACCGAAACGATCGCGCTGTTTGGTAAGCTTGCATGCAAGGCGTCAAATGCTTCCGAACAGATAGGCCAGGCAAAGAACGCCGGCAAACCCCATCAAAGCACGAAATGTAACGCCCCAGCACGACTTCTGGAAACTGCTTTCCATGGAAACTCCAAATGAAGTCACGTGGTGGTAAAAGCCGTCCCCCGACCGCTTTCTGCGCTATCATCTATTAAAATTCGCGGACCTTCGCAACTGCAAAAAAGGCAAAAGCAAGACGCTGAATGCGATGCAGGTATGCGCCTACTGCATGGATATGTTAAATTTCAATGAGATAGCAAGGCAGTTCCTGGGCGACATCGTGGCGAAGCTTGCCTCATTTCGGACCAAAACCTTGAAACTGGTTAATTCCCGTTGTGGAGACAGTGTCGTGGGGGATAATGCCCTCCCTGACCCATGGAGGATTCGCAATGACCATCGCCGACTATGCCGCCATGGCGCTCTTCCTGGGGCTCTGGCTCGCCTATGCCTGGATCACCGGCAGCCGACGTATCCTCTCGCGCACCAGCCTGACCAAGGCGATGGCGGAGCGGCGGCGGGAATGGATTCTGAATTCGCTGAACCGCGACCTGAAGATGATCGACACGCAGATCATGGGCGGTCTGCAGAACGGCACCGCCTTCTTCGCCTCGACCACGATCTTCGCCATCGGTGGCTGTTTCGCTCTGCTCGGTGCGACCGAACAAGTGGACGCGATCCTCAAGGACATCCCCTTCATCGTCCAGGGCGGCCGCGCGACCTTCGAGCTGAAGGTGTGTGGCCTGATTGCACTGTTCGCCTATTCTTTCTTCAAGTTCGGCTGGTCCTATCGGTTGTTCAACTACTGCACCATCCTGTTCGGCACGATACCGATGAGCCTGGAAGCCGAAAAGGACCCGGCTCGCGCCATGGCTGCGGCCGAACGCACGATCCGGATGAACATCATCGCGGCCAGCCATTTCAACATGGGGCTGCGGGCGATCTTCTATTCGATCGGTTATCTAGGCTGGTTCGTCAGCCCGTGGGTCTTCATGCTGGCGACCCTTGTGGTCTTCGTGGTGCTGATCCGGCGGCAGTTCTTCTCCGAGGCCCGGCGGGCCTTGCTGAACGATCCGGCGGACTGACGACGATGCGGCGCGAACCGCGTGGGGACAGGTGCCCGCCGGCCATCAAATCGCCGCCTTTGCACGATGAGCACCGGGCCTGATAGCACCGCGCACACGACGCGGCGCGATGACACGAGACGATGAGGGAGGATGAGGCGTGCCAGACAGCATCCCGGACAATCAGACCGTCCCGGCCGAGGTCGTGGTCAAAAGGCCTCGCCTGCTCTGGCTCGATGCCCTGCGCGGCCTCGCGCTCATCGCCATGGCGACCTATCATTTCAGCTGGGACCTGGAGTTTTTCGGTTATCTGGCGCCCGGCACCTCGACCGAGGGTTTCCTGCGTCTCTACGCCCGCGCGATCGCCTCGACTTTTCTCTGTCTCGCCGGCTTCAGCCTGGTGCTCGCCCACTATCCGAAACTGCGCATGGAGGCTTTCCTGCGTCGTTTCGCGGTGATCCTGTCGGCGGCACTCGCGATCACGGCGGCGACCTGGTGGTTCACGCCAGAGGGCATGATCTTTTTCGGCATCCTGCACGCGATGGCACTCGGAAGCCTGATCGGCCTTCTCTTCCTGCGCCTACCGGTCGTGGTCACGCTGATCGCAGCGAGCGCCGCCATGGTCCTGCCGAGCCTCTACCGGTCGACGACGTTTGACACGCCATGGCTCTGGTTTGCCGGCCTGTCGGAAAACCTGCCGCGCTCGAACGACTATGTGCCGCTGTTTCCCTGGATCGGAGCGCTGCTGGTGGGGGTCGCCCTCGCCCGCGTCCTGGTCGACCAAGATTGGCTCGGTCGAGTGTCGCGGCTGCCTGATGGCCCGGCATGGCTCCGCTGGGCGGGGCGGCATTCGCTGACGGTCTACCTCCTGCACCAGCCGGTGCTGATCGCGCTCGTCTTTCTGGTGAGCCATGTCGTGCCGCCACCGGCCGCAGATCCGGTCCAGTCCTATATCGGCAGTTGCGAGCCGGCATGCGCGGCACAAGGAAACACCACAGCGGTCTGCCAGGCTTTTTGCGCCTGCACGCTCGACCGTCTGGCGACGCAGGGACTGCTGGAACCGCTCCAGTCTGGCGCAATCTTGCCGGATCAGGATGAGCGCATTCTGGCGCTGGCCTCCGAATGCACGGCCAGGATCCAGACCACGCCGTGACGGGGAATTCATCATGAATGCCTACCGAACGAAGCCTCTGCGTTATCCCTGGCCGCCGGTGATCTATGGCGGCGCCGTGGCCTTTGCCCTTGTTGGCGAGCGACTGGCGCCGATGCCGCTGACCGCGCCTGGCCCCTTGATCCTGCCAGTTCTGGGTTTTGCGCTGGCGCTTCTGGCGATCAGCCTCGATATCTGGGCGGTGAAGACGCTGATGGAACGCCAGACAGCCGTGCTCGGCACGGGAGGCGCCCGCTATCTGGTGACCTGCGGGCCGTTCCGCTTCACCCGCAATCCGATCTATCTGGGATATACGCTGCTAACGCTCTCACTCGGCCTGATCGCCGCCAGCGCCTGGTTTGTTCCGATGGCTCTAATGGCGGCAGCGATCATCGACTGGACGGTGATCCGCTGCGAAGAACAGCATCTCGATCAGCGTTTCGGATACGAGTACGAATGTTACCGCAGACGGACGCGGCGCTGGATCTGAGGGGGCACCGCTCGGCGCCAGAGCTCAGGAGCCGACGCCGATTTCGACGAGACGCGTCAGACAGGCTTCTTCCGCCTGGTCGAGTTCGGTCAGGGTCTCGTCGATGTCGCGACGCTTCTGGCGCAGATCCTCGCGTTTTTCGTCGATCTTCTTCATCATCATCTTGAGCTGGCCGATCTCGCCCGGCGGCTCCTTGTAGACATGAACGATTTCGCGGATTTCGTTGATCGTGAAGCCGATGCGGCGACCACGCAAGATTTCCTGCAGCAGGCGACGGTCCGCGGCACGATAGAGGCGCGTGCGACCGCGGCGTTCCGGGTGCAGCAGGCCCTCGTCTTCATAGAACCTCAGCGTGCGCGTCGAGACGCCGAATTCCCGCGTCAGTTCGGTGATGCTATAATACTTCTTCACGTCCGGTCTGTCCCTGTGCGAGGGACCATAATATTGACTTTTACGTACAAGTCAATTTTTCACGACAGTTACATGAACCACCATGTCGCGAGGCCGAGGAAAGAGAGAAATCCGGTGGTGTCGGTGATCGCGGTGACGAAGACGGCCGATGACACGGCCGGATCGGCGCCGGCGCGGTCGAGGATCATCGGGATGGTGATGCCGGCCATGGCGGCGGCGAACATGTTGATCAGCATAGCGGTGGTGATCAGCCCGCCGATCGAGACGTCCTGAAACCACAGGCCGGCGACCAGGCCGACCGTACAGCCGAAGACGACACCGTTGATCAGGCCGACACCGGCCTCGCGACGCACGACGCGAAAGGCGTTGTGGATATCGAGATTGCGGGTGGCGAGCGCCCTGACTGTCACCGTCATGGTCTGAGAGCCGGCATTCCCGCCCATGCCGGCGACGATCGGCATCAGGATGGCGAGCGCCACCACCTGCTCGATCGTCGCTTCGAACAGGGAAATCACCGAAGCCGCCATGAACGCGGTCAACAGATTGACGGCAAGCCACGGCACGCGCGAGCGCGAGATCTCGAACACGCTGTCCGACAGCTCTTCGTCGCCGACGCCGCCGAGGCGCAGAAGGTCTTCCTCGGCCTCTTCCTGGATGACGTCGACGACATCATCGATGGTCAGCACGCCGACGAGGCGGTCGTTTTCGTCGACGACGGCGGCCGACAGAAGGTCGTATTGCTCGAAGAGCTGGGCGGCCTCCTCCTGGTCCATCTCGGCCGGGATCGGATGGTTGGTCTCGTGCATGATCGTCTCGATCTTCACCTGCCGCTTGGTGCGCAGGATCGAATCGAGATTGACGGCGCCGAGCAGCTTGAAGGTCGGGTCGATGACGAAGATCTGGGTAAAGCTTTCCGGCAGGTCTTCCTCGTCGCGCATGTAGTCGATCGTCTGGCCGACCGTCCAGAACGGCGGCACGGCGACGAATTCCGTCTGCATGCGCCGCCCGGCCGAGCTTTCGGGATAGTCGAGTGCCCGGCGCAGGCGCACCCGTTCGGTGAACGGCAGCTGGGCAAGGATCTCCTCGCGGTCCTCGTCGTCGAGGTCTTCCAGAATGTAGACGGCATCGTCCGAATCGAGATCGCCGATGGCAGCGGCAATCTGCGCATTCGGCATCTGGTCGACGATCTGCATGCGGATCGCTTCGTCGACTTCGGTCAGCGCCGTCATGTCGAAGTCGTCGCCGAGCAGACGGATCATGGCGAGGCGCTGGTCGGGCTGGATCGCCTCGATCAGGTCACCGAGTTCCGATTCGTGCAGCTTGGCGACATGCTGGCGCAGGAACAGCACGTCGCGGTCGGCGATCGCCGCACCTACCATGGTCAGGAAATCGTGGCGGATAGAACCGTCATCGTCATAGATGTCGGCCTGGACCTCGTCGGCCACCGGGCGATCGAGGATGTCCTCTTCGGTCTCTGTCATCTACCCGCCCTCGCCTGCGTTAAAGCCTCGGTTCGCCGTTCGGCGAGAATGGCGGCAAAAATGCTCATGTCAACAATCAGATAGGCAGAAATCGCAACGTCTGTGAAAGCCGGCGCCTTGCTGCTACCCTGATTGAAATGCCCGGCCCAGACTATCGGCCGACCCGTCCACCGAAAGCCGAAACAGTGACGCTGCTCGCTATCCGCCGTTATCCCGACCCCGCCTTGAAAAGCCGTTGCGAGGCCGTGACCGTCTTCGACACCACGGTCGCAATCCTGCTCGACGATCTCTACCAAACCATGAAGGCCGCCCCCGGTGTCGGCATCACCGCGGCACATTGTGGTGTGCTGAAGCGCCTGATCGTGCTCGACCTGCCCGAGATCGGCGGCCGTCGCGACTTCGTCAACCCGGAAATTATCAGCGTTTCCGAGGAAACAATGACCCATGTCGAGGGCAGCGTGTCCATGCCCGGCTACACCGAGGAGGTCACCCGGCCGCGCGGAATCACCCTGCGCTATCAGACGGCCGATGGCGACAGCATGACGCAAGACTTCGATGGCTTTGCCGCCATCTGCCTCCAGCACGAAATCGACCAGCTCGACGGGATCTTCTGGATCCAACGGCTGTCTCGGCTGAAACGCGAGCGCCTGTTGAAGAAATGGGTCAAGGCCGACCGTTGAGGCAGTCTCCGACCGAACAAAACATCGGCCACCGCGTTGACCCTCATCTCTCATGATGAAGGAGCCATTCCATGGCCAAGGGCGACCGCAAGACCGATTTTTCCGGTGAAGAAGACATGCGCGACGAAGACCAGCGCAACATCGTCGAGGGTTGGCCCTATGCCGATGGCGAAGGCGCGACCGCAAGCCCCGTCGGCAATCGCAGCTATGGCGAGACCGGTGCCAATTTCGACCAGGATCGCAATCAGGGTTTTCGTGTGGATGACGTCAATGCCGACGGTTTTGAACCGGCACCTGCGACGCCCGTCCTGCCGACCACGGACGGCCGCGAGGACGATGACCAGCTCGAATCGGACGTGGCCACCGCGCTCGAAGCGTTTGACGACGATATGCTCAACGGGCTCGATATCCATGTCGACGGGCAGACCGTGACGCTCCGCGGCGCGGTCGATACCGCCGAGGAGCGCCGAGCGATCGAACTGAAAGTGCTGGGTGTTGCAGGCGTGAGCCGGGTGAAGAATTTCGTCACGACGCTCGGTGTCGACAGCCATATTCCGGATGATGGCGATTGAGCGCGACGCACATTTGTCGAACGAAAACAAAAAACCCGGCGCAAGCGCCGGGTTTTTTTGGTGCGGTCGAGAAGACTCGAACTTCCACGGGTTGCCCCACAGCGACCTCAACGCTGCGCGTCTACCAATTCCGCCACGACCGCATCGTGGTAGGTGCCGAATTGCTCCGGCGGGGGTGCATGTAGCAAAAGCATTCCGGGTCCACAAGCCCGCCATGACAGATTTTTGAAAATTCGCGACCGCCGGTGGATAACCCCTTAGTTATGCCGGTGAAGCTGCTCTTGAACTGCGGCGTCTTTCTTGCCAAGTAAAAGGAATACAAGGCTTTTCGCCTTTTCATCGCCAAGGCGGGTTTCCCATGCAGCGCACCGATCTCGACCACAACATGTTCGCGAAGCACGACTGTCCGCCGGTGCGCTGGCGGGTGGCGGACGGACTGGTCGGATACGCGGATGCTGTCGCCGAAATGGAGCGGCAGGTCGCGATGATCGCCGACGGCGAGGCGGACGAACTGGTCTGGCTGGTCGAACATCCGCCGCTTTACACTGGAGGCACCAGCGCCGATTCCAAGGACCTCATCGAGCCGGATCGTTTTCCCGTCCATGCCACGGGGCGCGGCGGCGAATATACCTATCATGGCCCCGGCCAGCGGGTCGCCTATGTCATGCTCGACCTGAAGCGGCGGCGCCAGGATGTGCGCGCCTATGTGGCGGCCCTTGAAGAGGTGGTGATCCGTACGCTCGACAGCATGAATGTGACGGGTGAGCGGCGCGAGGACCGCGTCGGCGTCTGGGTGCGGCGGCCGGAGCGCCCGGTATTGCTCGACGGCACGGTTGCCGAGGACAAGATCGCGGCACTCGGCATCCGCCTTCGCAAATGGGTGAGCTTTCACGGGCTGTCGATCAATGTCGATCCGGATCTGAGCCATTTTACCGGCATCGTGCCCTGCGGCATCTCCGCTTATGGCGTCACCAGCCTGGTCGATCTTGGACTGCCGGTCATGATGGCGGATGTCGACATGCGCCTGCGCGAGGCATTTGAAGAGGTTTTCGGCCCGACGACGTCCGCCCCCTGACCGCGCAGCGACGCCTCAGGCCCGGCCCATCACAGGACCGTCGAGGTCGCGACGGCCGCCCTCGCCTGCAGTATTGGCCTCATAGCGGTCGATCTGCCGGGCGATATCCGCGATCAGCCTCCCAGATTCCCGATGCGCGTCGGTGAGACGTTGCAGCTGCATGCGAAGCGCCTCCAGCGGCAGGTCGCCGCTTTCCTCGATCGGACCCGCGCCGAGCCCGGTCATCAGCCACATCGGCGAAACGCCGAGGATGCCGGCGAGATCGATCAGCTTGGAAGGTCGGGGTTCGGCGCGATCGGCCTCCCAGGACAGCAGGCTGTCCTTGCGCACGCCCACACGGTTGGCGACATCGGCCAGCGACAGTCCGGCGCTGTCGCGCGCAGTGGACAAGCGTCCGCCAAGCGTATCGTCACTGGAATCAGTCATGCGGGCGAACATTTTGCGGGCGCTCATCGGCCATCTCCTTTACGTCGGGGCGACCCGGCGGCCACCCTGTCTCCGCATCCCTGCTGATCATATTAGACGAGACGAAGGGACATGGCCTCCGTTGTCGCGCCAAGGACGGGCGTGAAACCGTCGTCGCGCCCCCAGGGACGCGGCAATCGGAACAGATTGAAACGCGCCGAATCGGCAAAGGTTCCCAAGGATCTCGGCGGAGCCAATGACACGGCCTCTGTTGCCGGCCTTGTCTTGATCGCCGCGACCGGTTGTGCTTGGTGGCGCTTCGCGTGCTTCTGCACATCCCGTCCGCCGATTCCCGAGGGCCGCCATGCAGCCGACGCCATCCAATCCCGTCCGTGGCATGGTCCTGATGGCCAACTGCATGCTGATCCTGCCGATCATGGATGCGATCGCCAAATACATGGCGAATGTCGAGGGCATGTCGCCAGGCCAGATCACCTTCTACCGCTTCTTCTTTCAGCTGGTCTCGGTGCTGCCCCTCATCGTGCTGCTGAAGGGTGCGGGTGCGCTCTCGGCCGAGCGACCCTGGATCAACCTACTGCGCGGTGCGATCCATGGGGCGGCGAGCCTGATGTTCTTCATGGCGGTCAAATACATGCCGCTGGCCGACGTCTTCGCCATTTATTTCGTCGAACCGTTCATCCTCACGGCCCTTTCGGCCTTCTTCTTGAAAGAAAAGGTCGGCTGGCGCCGCTGGTTGGCGATTGCCGTAGGCTTCGGCGGGGCGATGATCGTCATCCAGCCGAGCTACCAGATCTTTGGCTTGACCGCCTTGCTGCCGGTCGCCTGCGCCTTTCTCTATGCGCTCTACATGTTCCTCAACCGCGCCATCGGCGAAGCCGATTCCCCCTTGACCATGCAGACCATGGCCGGGATCGGCGGCACGCTGTTCATGGGACTGGCGTTGACCGTGGGGGCCGGCTTCGACGACGTCGATTTCGCCGTCTCCCTCCCCGGCTCGCCGCTCGCCTGGGCGCTGCTGATTCTCCTCGGCACCATCTCCGGTTACATCCACCTGATCGTGGTGCGCGCCTTTCGCCTCGCGCCGCTGTCGGTGCTGGCACCCTTCCAATATTTCGAAATCATCGCGGCCGTCATTCTCGGCTATTTTCTGTTCGACGAATTCCCCACTCTGTCGAAATGGCTGGGTATCGGGATCATCGTCGGCTCGGGCCTGTTCATCCTGTGGCGGGAGCGACGGCGCGCCGCCGATGACGTCGCGTTGGAACCGAGCCCCTGAACGGGTGAGAGCGTGATGGAATTCCATCGCATTTGACCGAAATCCTGCACGAAATTCTAACCCGGCTCCCTTAGGTTGCAGCCTCATTCGCACCCCGGGAGAACGGCAATTGGCGACCCATCAGGCCGCAATCTTTCTGCTCGCCGTCAATCTAGGCCTGTTGTGGCTACTGATGGCGGCGCCGCTCGGTCGCCGCACGATCAAGGTGCGCCGGAACCTGCGCGAGCGGCCGGAAGAGGTGTGGAACATCACCCGTCCGGCGGGCGACCTCACCGCCTGGCACCCGAGCGTGATCGCCGTCGAGCCGGTGGACGGACATCCCGACCTGATCGAATTTGCCTATCGGCATCCCGACCGCAACGGCGATCCGACCCGCCGCACCATGATCGTCGACCGCGCCTCGATGACGGCGGGCGGCAGCTTTTCGTGTGAGCTCAGGGTCGTCGCCGACAGCACGCTGGATCACTCCTTCTGGCAAGGCTTCAGCGAAACGCGGACGGTGGAACGCACGGAGACGGGCAGCCTCGTGACCGTCGAGCAGACGGACATCTATCGGGGCCTTGCCTTCTACCTGTTCCGGCTCTTTGCGCTGCGCCGTGAGCTTGCGGCCCTGCGCGACCATGTCGAAGGCCGCAGCGGCTCGACACTGAAACATCTCGAGCATCCGCTCTGGCAGACGCTTCTCGTCGTGTTATCGACGCTGATGCTCTGGCCTTTTTTCGGCCTCGGCATGACCGGATTGATGATGTCGACCTTCCTCACCCTCGTCATCGTGCTCCACGAACTCGGCCACATGATCGCCTACCGCGCCTTCGGCCATCAGAGCGTCCGGATGATCGTTGTCCCCCTGCTTGGCGGCATCGCGATCGGCGGTCGGCCCTACAACACCCTGTTCGAGGTGGCGACCTGCGCACTGATGGGCGCCGGTGTCTCAGGCTTTCTGGTGCCGATCCTGGTCGCAGCCCACCAGTCGGCGACCGGCCTGCCGCATGCCGACGCCATGGAAGGCCCGATCCTGGTCTTTCTGGTGATCCTCGGCGCCTTCAACCTGTTGAACCTGCTGCCGACCTATCGCTTCGACGGTGGCCAGGTTCTACGCCAGATTTTCAACAGCCAAAGAATGCTGGCGCTTGCCAGCTTCGGCGTCACCGGTGTCGTCCTGTGGACGGGATGGCGCATCGGCCTGTCGCCGATGACACTGATCGTCGGCCTCACCCTCTTCACGCTGCTCAGCCTCATCCGGACCAACGGCGCCAAGCCGCGCCATGAGCTCGTCGCGATGAGCCCGGCCGAGCGGCTGATGACAGGCTTCGGCTATTATGCGGCGCTCGCCATGCATGTCTATGCGGTGGTCTATGCCTGCGACCGGCTGTTCGGCTGATCCTCGAACGGCAACAATGGCTTGACAGAGACCGTCGGGGGCTTTCCATAAGCTCCATGGACACCTTGAACCCACCCCTGCCGCAAGGCTTTACTCCGATTCCCGCCGGCATGCTGGCCACCATTGTCACCTGTCTCGAAATGACGGCGGCGCCGGCTGCGCGCCCCACCCCGCCCGCCGACGGGCTGTCGATCGACCACTGGCCGGCCCCGTCGATCGAGGCCTACCGGGCCCTCTATCGCCAAATCGGCGAAGAATGGCTGTGGATGTCACGCGTGGTGATGAAGGACGACGAACTCGCGGCCATCCTGAGCGATCCGGCCGTCGAGATCTACACGCTGATGCAGGATGGCCAGCGCGTCGGCCTGCTCGAACTCGACTTCCGCCAGGAGGGTGAATGCGAGCTCGCCTTTTTCGGCGTGGACCAAGCCGCGATCGGCAAGGGGGCCGGCCGCTTCCTGATGAATGCGGCGATCGCCCATGCCTGGGCAAAGCCCATCCGGCGTTTCTGGGTGCATACCTGCAACCTCGACCATCCGGCAGCGCTCAGTTTCTATCAGCGCTCCGGTTTTACGGCCTATGACCGGATGATCGAGGTTTTCGAAGATCCGCGGCTTACCGGCAAACTGCGCGCCGATGCCGCCACCCACGCCCCGGTGATCGCCCCGGCGGTCCAGGTGCCGAAACCGTGAAAGCCTGAAAAATCAGACTATTGACAAAAGTATCCCCGCCCTCTTGAGCCGGAGAGCGGGAGCATGCAAGACTCCGCATCGACACAACAATCAGGGAGAAAACCAATGGATGTTCGCGCCGCCGTCGCCGTGCAGGCTGGAAAGCCGCTCGAAGTCATGACCGTGCAACTCGAAGGCCCGCGCGCCGGCGAAGTGCTGATCGAGGTCAAGGCGACTGGCATCTGCCACACCGACGATTTCACGCTGTCGGGTGCCGATCCGGAAGGCCTGTTCCCGGCCATCCTCGGCCATGAGGGTGCGGGCATCGTGGTCGATGTCGGTCCGGGCGTCACCTCCGTGAAGAAGGGCGACCATGTCATTCCGCTCTACACGCCGGAATGCCGCGAATGTTATTCCTGCACTTCGCGCAAGACCAATCTCTGCACCTCGATCCGCGCGACCCAGGGCCAGGGCCTGATGCCCGACGGCACCTCGCGCTTCTCGATCGGCAAGGACAAGATCCACCACTACATGGGCTGCTCAACCTTCTCGAACTTCACGGTTCTGCCGGAGATCGCGGTTGCCAAGATCAATCCGGATGCTCCCTTCGACAAGGTCTGCTATATCGGCTGCGGTGTCACGACCGGCATTGGCGCCGTCATCAACACGGCCAAGGTCGAGATCGGCGCGACCGCCATCGTCTTCGGCCTCGGTGGCATTGGTCTGAACGTGCTGCAGGGCCTGCGCCTTGCCGGAGCCGACATGATCATCGGCGTCGACATCAACCCGGACCGTAAGGCCTGGGGCGAAAAGTTCGGCATGACGCATTTCGTCAATCCGAAGGAAGTCGAAGGCGACATCGTGCCCTATCTGGTCAACATGACCAAGCGGAACGGCGACCTGATCGGCGGCGCCGACTACACCTTCGACTGCACCGGCAACACCAAGGTCATGCGCCAGGCACTCGAAGCCTCGCATCGCGGCTGGGGCAAGTCTGTTATCATCGGGGTGGCAGGAGCCGGCCAGGAAATCTCGACGCGTCCCTTCCAGCTGGTCACCGGCCGCAACTGGATAGGCACCGCTTTTGGTGGCGCGCGTGGCCGTACCGACGTGCCGAAGATCGTCGACTGGTACATGGAGGGCAAGATCCAGATCGACCCGATGATCACCCACACCATGCCACTCGAAGACATCAACAAGGGTTTTGACCTGATGCACAAGGGCGAAAGCATCCGGGGCGTCGTGATCTATTGACCAGCGGTCCTGCCTATACGGTTGACGTGCGGAGGCTCGAAGAATTCTCCGCCGTCGAACTGTACGCAATGCTGAAGCTGCGCGTCGACGTCTTCGTCGTCGAGCAGCACTGCCCCTATCCGGAACTGGATGGCAACGACATCGATTGTCTGCATCTGCGGCTGCTTGAGGGGAATGAACTTCTGGCGTGCGCAAGGCTCTGGCGGCCAACGCCGGAGCATCATCCCCGCATCGGTCGTGTGGCGGTGTCACCCCATCACCGTGGCAAGCGGCTAGGGGAAGCACTGATGCGCGAGGCGATTGCGGAAGTGGAGAAGCGCCATCCGGGCAGGCCGATCGAGATCTCGGCGCAGAGCCATCTGCAGAAGTTCTACGGGTCGCTCGGGTTCGAGGTGATCTCGGAGGAATATCTGGAGGATGATATTCCGCATGTGGATATGGTGAGAAGGGGATAGCATTACGCAGCGCTGTGGCTGTTGGCGGCAAAACCTGCTAACTTGCCACACCGCCCGGAGTTTATGCCATGAAGCATGACCGCATTTTGTTGGATGACAGACAAGCAGCCCTGGTTGAGCGACTGGTCCAATCGGGTCGTTTCAGTTCAACAGCCGATGTTATCGGCTATAGCCTTGACCTCCTTGAGCAAAGAGAAGTGGAAGCTGCCCAGTTTCTCGCTGATCTGGAACACGAAGCTACTCGCGGGCTCGCAAGCGGCCCGGCAGTTGCGATGGAATCTGCGGAGGACTTGATCTCAGCATTCCGGAAGCGGCGGTAATACATGCCTCGGATCTTGCGGCGACCACTCTTCGTCGAAGATCTTTATGCAACGTGGACCTTCATCGCATCTGACAACGAATCCGCAGCCAATCGTCTCCTGTCCGAACTCGAAGACCGGTACCGGATTCTTGCTGAACTCCCACAGCTTGGCACCAGGCGTTTCAACCGTTATCCGTCCCTCCGCCTCTTCCCCTTCCGACGATACCTGATTATCTACCAGCCGCTCGACACCGGTGACGGGATCGAGCTCATCCGTCTCCTGCATGCGGCGCGAGACTATCGCAGATTCTTTGACGACTGATCCCATGCCCGAAATCTATGTCGATGCCGATGCTTGCCCCGTAAAGCCGGAGATCCTGAAGGTCGCCGAGCGGCATGACCTGCCCGTCACCTTCGTCGCCAATTCCGGCTTGCGCCCTTCGCGTGATCCGATGGTGAAGAACGTCATCGTATCAGGCGCCTTCGATGCGGCCGACGACTGGATCGCCGAGCGTTGCGGCGAAGGCGATATCGTGGTGACAGCCGATGTGCCGTTGGCCGGGCGCTGCGTGGCAGCCGGGGCCCAGGTGACCGGGCCGACGGGGCGGATCTTCGACAAGGCCAATATCGGCATGGCGACCGCCATGCGCGATCTCGGCGCGCATTTGCGCGAGACCGGCGAGAGCAAGGGCTACAACGCCGCCTTTTCACCCCGCGACCGCTCTGCATTCCTCGAAACGCTTGACAGGCTCTGCCGGCGGATCAAGAAGTGAGCCGACTGGATCTTGGGCGAGACACTTTGAAAAAGCTGATGAATTCCGTGCTCGACCACCGCTACCGCTCCTTCATGGTCGCGGGTGGCGTGGCCTTGACCGCCCTGCCCTTTGTCGCGGCCCGTGACCCCTCGGTCACCATCGAGCTGCCGGCGATCGTGTTCTTTACCGTGTATCTCCTGCTCTCTTTCCTGCGGCTGCGGCGCCTGACGCCGGCCTATCTAAAGCAGCGGGGCGACGCGGCGGATGCGCCAGCCTTCGTCATCCTCGGCGTCACGGTGCTGGCGATCGTCGCGGCCATCGGCGCGCTGTTCCTGGCGTTGAACCGGGAGCAGCAGGCGGGAACCTCCGAGCTTGCCTTGGCCGTCGCCGCCGTCGTGCTCGGCTGGTTGACCATCCACACCATGGCGGCGATGCACTACGCCCATGTCTATTGGCGCCCCTCGCGGGTGACCGCCAACGGCCGGCGCGGCGGTCTTGATTTCCCCGGAACACCCGAGCCCTGCGGCCATGATTTCCTCTATTTCTCGCTGGTGATCGGCATGACGGCGCAGACCTCTGACGTGGTGATCACCTCGACCGCGATGCGCAAGCTCAACCTCGTCCACGCAACCGTCTCCTATTTCTTCAACACCGTGCTGGTCGCGGCCGCCGTCAACGCGGCGGTGTCGCTGGCCGGCTGAGCCCATCCGAACCGACAGGACATCAGATGAACATCCTTTCCCAGAACACCGCCTTCGGCGGCATGCAGGGCGTTTTCTCCCACGCCTCCGAAGCGACCGGCACCGAGATGACCTTCGCCGTCTTCGTGCCGCCCCAGGCGATCGCGGAAAAGCGGCCGGTGCTCTGGTATCTGTCGGGTCTCACCTGCAGCCATGCCAATGTGATGGAAAAAGGCGAATATCGCCGCATGGCCGCCGAACTCGGCCTGATCGTCGTCTGCCCGGATACCAGCCCGCGCGGAAATGACGTGCCGGACGAACTGACCAACTGGAAGATGGGCAAGGGTGCGGGCATGTATCTCGATGCCACCGAAATGCCCTGGGCGGAAAACTTCCAGATGTATTCCTACATCACCGAGGAACTGCCGGCCCTGATTGCCGAACAGTTCCGCGCCGACATGACCCGCCAGGGCATTTTTGGCCATTCCATGGGCGGCCATGGCGCGATGACGATTGCCCTGAAGAACCCCGACCGCTTCAAGAGCTGCTCGGCCTTTGCCCCGATCGTCAATCCGCTGACGGCTGACTGGACACAGGATGCGTTCGAGAAATATCTAGGGGCAGACCGTGCGAAGTGGCGGGCCTACGATGCCTGCGCACTGGTTGAAGACGGCGCGCGTTTCCCCGAGTTCCTGATCGACCAGGGCAAGGCCGACAGTTTCCTCGAAACCGGCCTAGCACCCTGGAAATTCGAAGAGGCGGTGAAAAGCACGGATATCGGCCTGACGCTGCGCATGCATGAGCGCTACGACCACTCCTATTACTTCATCTCGACGTTCATGGAGGATCATCTGAAGTGGCATGCGGAACGACTGAGCTGAGGCGTCAGTTATACGCCGTCATGCTCGGGCTTGTCCGAGCATCCACCGCCGTTGCGTTGATCGAGACGTCAGTAGATCCTCGGGACAAGCCCGAGGATGACGACGTCAGGGCTGTGGCGCGGCCCCTCTAGAGCCCAACGCCTCACCCATGCCCATGACGATGATGCAGATCGGGGTAATGCGGATGTTTGTGGCGTAGCGGCGTGTGCCGGTGCCAGTGGGCATGCGGCTCCTCGACCGGGCCGTCATGGGCATGCTGGTGGTGGTCGTCATGGCTGTGCAGATGATCATGCTCGAGGGGATCATGCGCATGGTCATGTTCGTGCCGCTCCGACAGATGCAGCCACAAACCGATGCCCATCAGCAGCGCTGCCAAAAGAAGCGAGATAGTCGGCGCCTCGCGGAAGACCGTCACGGCGATCAGCGCGCCGATGAAGGGTGCCAGCGAAAAATAGGCCCCGGTGCGCGCGGTGCCGAGATGGCGCAGGCCCAGCATGAACATGACAAGGCTGACACCGATTCCGAGGAAGCCGACCAAGGCGCCAGCGGCGGTGACCGTCAGATCGGGGATGGCGGCGCCGAGCGTGACGGCGAGGATGACATTGGTGCAGCCGGCCGCCAGCCCTTTGATCATGGCTGTCTGCACCGGATCGGCTGACGAGAGCTTGCGGGTCAGATTGTTGTCAATGCCCCAGCAGAGGCAGGCCGCCGCAATCCACGCACCACCCGGATCGAGCCGGAAGGCGCCACCGTCGAAAGACAGGATCACTGCGCCGAGAAGAATGGCGAGCGCACCGATCAGCAGGCGGCGATCGACATTTTCGCGAAAAACCAGCCAGGCGATCAGCATTGTGGCCAGGCCTTCGAGATTGAGGAGCAGCGACGCGGAAGAGGCGGTCGTGAGCGACAGGCCGAGCATCAGGAAGAGCGGTGCCAGGATGCCACCGAACAGCACGACGGCCGCAAGCCAGGGCATGTCGGGGCGTGAGAGCGGTGTTTCGACCTGCGTGAGGCCGATCAGCGGCCGCCCCCAATGGACAAGCGCCAGCCCGATCCCCGCACCAAGATAAAGGATTCCGGCCAGGAGCCACGGATCGACGCTGCCGAGCAGCCATTTCGACAGAGGCGCGGAGGCGCCGAACAGGACGGCCGAGCCGAGGGCGAGCGGGACGCCGGGAAGGAGATGGGAATGGGGATGGTCCATGGCGGGAGATTACAGAGTATGTGGCCGGCGTATAGTGCAATTAGGCCTGCGGCAGCCCACCCCCGAACGTCGATCCGGTGTGCTGGAGCGATGGTAACCGTTGTGCGGCGTCCTGCTCGGGCCCGTCACTCGTATCCGCGGCCGTCGAACAGTTTGAAACCTCGGTAGATCCTCGGGACGAGCCCGAGGATGACGCCGCTGCTGGAGCGTCAGCCCCGCCGATAGACGAAGCGTTCGAAATCCGCAGGCCGGCCATGCCCTGTGATGTCGAAGCAGAACATTCCGGCGAAGGCGCCAGTA
>JARXAQ010000200.1 GCA_029865825.1 Rhizobium sp. | reverse complement strand
GACAGATGTCGCGTTTCATGGGGCTCTGTTTCAGATCCCGAGAAACCCGGTGTTTCCAGTGATGCATATGGCCTATGTCGCCTGGCTTTCGCCCCACTGGCGCAAGATGCCAAGCATACCAGACCGCAATGAAACGAATTTTCTGCGGCATCTCGAGATTTTCACGGCGATCCAGAACCGCGATCCGGAGGCGGCCGAAGAGGCCATGCAGGCGCATCTCGTCTCAGCCTGGGAATTTGTCCGCGGGACGTTTCGCTGAAACTCATTCAACTGGAGCATGATGTGGTGACCAAAACCTATGACAACATCGTGGTTGGCGGAGGAGCAGCAGGCTGTGTGGTCGCCGCTCGTCTCGTTGCAGCCGGTCGTCGCGTGCTGCTCCTCGAAGGTGGCTATTCCAACCGGCATCCTCTCCTCGACATGCCTCCCGGCATCTTCAAGATGATCAATGGCAGTCGCTACATGCACTATCACACGACCGATCCCCAACCGCATCTCGATGGGCGTGCACATGACATTCCCCAGGGCAACGTTCTCGGCGGCGGCAGTTCCGTAAATGCGCAGGTCTATATTCGCGGCAGACCGTCGGATTACGAGGCGTGGAACGACATCTTGCGCGGCAACAATGACGGTGCCGACTGGAGCTGGAACGCGGTTCTCCCTCATTTCAGGGGCATGGAAGACAACAACCGCCTGCTGAACGACCGTCACGGCACCGGTGGTGCGCTCAAGGTTTCGGATCCCGGACATATCGACCAGATGTCAAGATGGTTCGTTCAGGCAGTGCAGAGCCTCGGGGAGCCATTCAACCCTGACTTCAACGGCACCTCCCAGCGGGGTGTTGGCTTCTACCAGTTCATGAACCGCGCCGGTAAAAGATCGAGTTCGGCCTATGCCTTCATCGAGCCCTTGCTCAAGGACGCGAACCTGGACCTGAAACTGCAGGCACGGGTGAACAAAATCATTATCGAAAACGGCCGTGCGAAGGGCGTACAATACCAGGACAAGGCGGGAAATACATCTGTGGCGCTGGCAGACGATGCCGTCATCTTGAGCGCAGGCGCCCTGATCACGCCGAAGCTTCTGATGTTGTCAGGCATTGGCCCCGCGGGTGAACTAAGAGCCCATTCGATCGACGTGGCGCTAGACCTGCCGGGCGTTGGCGAAAATCTCGTCGACCACCCGGAAGTCCCGATGATTTCGACCGCCAACGGCAAGTATGGCTATCACGGACAGGGCGATGGATGGCGCATGATCCGCAACGGTTTGCAGTTCAAGCTCTTTGGCTCGGGGCCCATCACGTCGGCCGGGGTCGAGGCGGGCGCTTTCGTCAATCCGGGCAATCCGGATGGCGACCCCACGATCCAGGCCTTCTGCGTTCCCATCGTCTATCTGGACCGCGATACGCGCAGTTTGGTCGACGACACCTATGGTCTGACGATTACGACGGTGGTGGTCAAGCCGAAGTCCAGGGGACACGTCCGCCTGCGGTCTGCGTCACCATCCGACAACCCGCGAGTCTCGCCAAACCTGCTCAAGGATCCGGCGGACATGCGCGAGATGATTGCGGGACAGCGGTTTTTCCTGCGGGCTCTAGAGGCCACACCACTTAAAGAACGTATCAGCAAAGTCGCTGTCCCCTCGCCTGCCGATCTCTCGGATGCAGCGCTGGAATTGCACTGCAAGCGCTTCGTCAAGACCAACTATCATCCCGCGGGAACCTGCAAGATGGGTGCCGATGGCGACCCGCTGGCAGTGCTGGACGCGCGAATGAGCGTCAGGGGGATCGAGGGGTTGCGGGTGTGTGATATGTCGGCCGTGCCAGACATCAACGCTGGAAACACGGCAGCTCCGGCAATGATGCTGGGCGACAGATGCGCGTCTTTCATCCTCGAAAGCTAAATGAGCGGGTCGGACTATCGTGCGGCGCATTCAGCCGGGGCATTGCCACCGCCTAGCCAATCAGTATTGGCAACTGCAATAGCCATCATTAACGGCGTCTCGCCCGTATCGCTCTCGGCTGAAAGGCTCCTGAGGCGCCGTTGAAACTTATCATGCGCGCGCCGCGAGCTGGAGCAAACCGTCATACAATGCCGTCGCGCCGGGATCCCCATTGGCGCGGCGGCTGTTTACCCGGAACGTGGTCGCGACTAGGCTCCCTCTTCCTAGTCGCTTCTCGGCGAGGAATGCCGCAGGTTTGTGGACCCAACCTACGCTGCAGTTCCGCTCCACAGCGCAGGCGCAAAGGTTGTCATTCCACCGCGATTGTTGATTTCCATTGATGGGTTGGATGCGTCTCCCACCGGCATCGCAGTGTGCCAAGATGGTGATGCGTTACGTCACGACCAAAGGAGGAGGCATCCAACCCATCAGTGGAATCAACAGTAGGGACGGTAACCACGACGTCGCCACATCAGATCATTTCGCGTCCGCTGTTGGATAATCCAAATAGCCTACCTCACTGCCGCCATAATATGTGTCGCGATCGCTTGGGCTCAGCGGAAGATTGTCTCTGAAGCGCTCGACCAAATCCGGGTTCGAGATGAACGGCGCACCGTACGCGATGGCATCGGCGAAACCATCTCTGATCAGAGCGTTACCCGTCTCGAAGGTGTAACCACCATTGGCAATCAAAGTGCCGGAATAGCGTTCCCGAAAATGCTTCGCGACGTCCTGCCCGAGAACTTCCAAATGCGTCCCGGTCAGATCGTTCACCGGGTTCATCAGTTGTAGATAAGCGAGATGACGCCTCGACAGTTGACCGATCAGGTATTCGAAGGTTGCGAGCGTTTCGTTTCCGGCGATGAAATTACCGACGCCGGTCAAACCGGGACTGAGCTTGATCCCCACGCGACCTGATGCCCAGGAGCCGACAATCGCATCCACAATCTCAAGGACAATCCTGGCGCGGTTTTCACTTGAACCGCCATAATTATCCGTCCTCCGGTTCAGGTTCTCATAGAGGAAGGTGGGGATCAAAAATGTGTTGATGCCATGCAGCTCTACGCCATCGAAACCGGCGTCCTGCGCAAGTCGGGTCGCCTTGGCATAGTCTTCGACCGTGCGGGCAATGTCGCTGAGGTCCATCGCGCGTGGCACCACCGTGTCTTTGAAACCGGATGGCGTGAAGGCCTTCAATCCGGGGTTTATGGCTGAAGGGGCGAGTGGCAGGTCCCCATCGAGCAGGTCGGGATGAGATGACGAGCCGGTATGGCCCAATTGAACGAAGATGCGTCCACCCGCCGCGTGCACAGCGTCGGTGACCTTACGCCACCCGTCAGCCTGCTGCTGCGTGTAAAGGCCAGGCACGCTTATGAACCCTGCACTCTCCCGGCTTGGCCATGTACCCTCCGTGAGGATCAAGCCGGCCGATGCGCGTTGCTCATAGTATTGCGCCTGGAGCACGTTGGGAACCAAGCCCGGATTATCCGTTCGGGCACGGGTCATGGATGCCATGATGATGCGGTTGGGAAGTTCGATCTCTCCCAGGCGGATGGGATCTAACAAGGGATAGTTTGGATTGCTCATAACTGCTCACGAAGTTGGCAGCGCTTCCCGCGGGTTCGCGCTGAGTGAAGAGGGACAATGCCCGTCGACATTGCTGTTCAGACAAGGTAAGACGATCCCAACTTGCAATCCAGTACATACCTTTTTGTAAGTATGAAGATTTTGGAGAAGATGATGATTGAGACAAATTTCAGATGTGGCCTGGAGGCGGTTCTGGCTATCCTCGGTGGCAAGTGGAAGCCGCTCATCCTCTATCACTTAGCCAGCGGATCGAAGCGCACCGGCCAACTCCGCAGGCTCGTCACCAATGTCAGCGAGAAAATGCTGGTTCAGCATCTCAAGGAACTAACTGATGACGGCGTCATTCGTCGCATTGATTTCCAAACGGTGCCGCCTCACGTCGAGTACGAACTAACCGACTTTGGCCAAAGCTTGGCGAAGGTTCTTGCCCCGTTATGCGAATGGGGAGCACTTCACTCTTCCGAGGTCGCCATCATCGTACAAAATCGGAAACGAGCCCCAGAGGCGGCATAGCGCGGGCCCAAGCTCGACATTTTGCAGACTCTCTAGCGAGTTCCGAAGCTGTCGTTGCTGCAAACTGGTGCAGTTGAGCAATATCCTGACCACTTTGGGAGGCCGACTTGAGTTTGGCGCTGCCTCCCTGTCACGGTGTGGCACGACGATCCCAAGGAAGGAGAGGAGCCCTCTGGCAGCCGCCGTCATGTCTCAAGCTGGGCTTCAAACGCTGCTTTGTCTACAACCGGTCATACTTCGAAGTCGCGCTCGATCGAAACGGTAATCAGAAGTCGGCGCACTGAGTTTGGTAGGCCCTGAGTCTCACATAGACGCACCATATTGATTGGCCAACAAGAATTTAGAACCTGGAATTGGTGGCGACACTTAGTTCAAAAGTCGGTTTGCCCGCAGGCGCGCTGCTGCCATGTCCACGAAAGCGCGAACCTTTGCGGGTGCGTTTCGTCCCTCGGGATGCAGGATGTGAATGGGCATTGGCGGCTCCTCATAGTCGCTAAGCACGATCTTCAACTCCTCTGCCATCAGGGCGGGTCCGATCTGGTAATGCAATACCCTCGTCAATCCCCAACCAGACCGCGCCAGCGTGATCGCCGCTTCATTGGTATTACACTGCAGGACGGGGTCGATCGTGACGCGATGGTCATTGGCGAAGCGCCATTCGGGCGATGTCCATGCGCTCGTCGATGCGGCAATGCGATGGTTTTTAAGGTCCGCCGGCACGGCCGGAACGCCGTGTGTTTCCAGATATTGCGGGGATCCGCAGATGACGTGCCTGACGGCACCGACCCGGATGGCAGCGAACCCTGAATCTCGCAGATGACCGACACGAACCGCCACATCCATTCCTTCTTCGACGATGTTTACGGGGCGATCGATAAATAGCATCCTCGCGTGCATGGCCGGATAAGTATTAAGGAATTCGGTGACAATGGGCAGCACGTACATCTGTCCGAACAGCGCCGAAGCGGTAATGGCCAGTGTACCGGTTGGCGTGGCATAGGAGCCGCCCGCTGCGGCCTCGGCCTCTGCAATATCTGCCAAAATTCGCCGACAATCATCAAAATAACGGTTACCTGCCTCTGTCATTTTCACCGAACGCGTCGTGCGCACGAACAACCGGGCACCGATGAGATCCTCAAGGGCTGCCACGGCCCGTGTGACCGCCGGCGCGCTCATATGCATGTGGCGTGCCGCTTCTGCAAAGCTCTCGGTTTCTGCAACTTTGGCAAATATCCGCATCGCCTGCCACCGATCCATTCCGTCCTCCAGCCGCTGGTATCGGTGCGATTGTGCCACGGCCGACTGACGGTTATCAAACGCCAAATATAGTCAAGGCGTCATCCGCTATGCCTACAATGTCATGAAACGACATTCCAAAGCCCGAGGGCTTCGAAGCCAACGCGGATTTGCGGAGCAACCCGCCCATGTAAACGCTGCTATTTGCTCGATCACCACATAAACACAGTCATCAAGACCTGCCTTTATTGCGCTTTCGCAATTCTCTTCGTTTGGCGCAAGCGCGAAAAGCAGTTTCTATGACGAGCTGAAAAGCAAAACTGGAACCCCGCACGATGTCAATTTGCGTCGGGTCATGCCGAGGGCCCTTGCCACCTCTTCCTGGTGTCGAATTCGAATCTGCTCATGGCTATGAGTCCTCAAACATCCGGTCGGCTAAAATCCGAAATCACTGAGGCCCGGATGATCGTCCGGCCGCCGGCCAAGCGGCCAGCGGAATTTGCGATCCGCCTCGGTGATCGGGTGCTCGTTGATGCTGGCGTGGCGTGCGCGCATCAAACCATCCTCGGCGAATTCCCAGTTCTCATTTCCATAGGCGCGATACCACTGACCACTGTCGTCGTGGTATTCATACGCATAACGAACTGCGATGCGATTGCCCTGGAAGGCCCAGATCTCCTTGATCAGCCGATAATCAAGTTCTCGGTTCCATTTGCGCGTCAGGAAGGCTTCGGCCTCGGCGCGGCTGGTAACGAATTCGGCGCGGTTGCGCCAGCGCGTGTCCAGCGTGTAGGCCTGCGCCACCTTGGCGGCATCGCGGCTGTTCCAGCCATCTTCGGCAAGGCGGACCTTCTCGATAGCACTCTTTTGATCGAAGGGCGGAAGTGGTGGGCGGGACATCTGCATTTCCTTTTTTGGAGTTGGTACAGGATGGAGGGTCGCCGCAGGCTGGCGACCACCCGTCATTTGCTCATGCGGCAAGGCGATCGATGCGGGGGAAATCGATCTCGGTGCCCAGTGCCTCGTTGACGTAGTTGGTGAAGGTGTTCAGCGCGACATGTGCGATGATTTCCAGAATTTCCGCATCGCTGTAACCGGCAGCGCGGACCTTCTC
>JARXAQ010000156.1 GCA_029865825.1 Rhizobium sp. | reverse complement strand
ATCACCGAGCCGTTCGGGGCAAGATGATTGACCAGTTGTGGTGCCATCTTGATCAGCGGCCGCGCCAGGATATTGGCGATCACGAGATCGAAGGGTCCGTACTCCCGGAACGCGGTCGAATGGAAACCTGGCGCCGTGCGGAAATCGATCGCATCGACCACTTGGTTGCGCCGCGCATTGTCACGCGCCACGCGCACCGCGATGGGGTCAATGTCGGTGGCAAGCACAGGGATCGGCAAAAGCTTGCGCACGGCAATGGCGAGTACGCCGCTACCGGTGCCCAGATCCAGGGCGTTGCGCACCTTGCGCGACCGAACCACCGTTTCGATCACTTCCAGACAGCCGGCCGTGGTGCCGTGATGCCCTGTACCGAACGCCTGGCCGGCATCGATCTCGATGGCGATATCATGCATTTGAACCTTGTCACGGTCATGCGAGCCGTGCACCATGAAGCGCCCGGCCCTGACCGGGGTCAGGCCTTCCAGCGACTTGGCGATCCAGTCGATATCGGGGATGACCTCCCGCTGGACGGGGAGGTCTGGATACTCGGCGGCAATTGCCTGCTCGACCCGCGCCCGCACGGCATCCTCGTCTTCCAGCATGAGATAGATCGAGGCTTCCCAAATGTCCGCCTTCTCGTCGACCTCGGTCGTCGCGATGGCAAAATCCTCTTCGCCGAATTCGAAACCCAGCAGATCGAGGACGCGATTAGCATTCTGTTCGGTCGCTCTGACAAAAAGACGGATTTCGCTCACGGCTGTACTTTCTCGGACGTCTGAAGATCAGCCGTTGCGGTACAACGCAATCGCCGCCATGGCAACCGCCGCAGGCAAAGGCGACGTCAGCCCTTCATCAGGTTTTCGAGCTTCTTCACGGCCGTGTCAGGGTTTTCGCCGTAAGCGATCGTGCCCTTGAAGCGCCCTTCCGCGTCGAGCAAGAAGACAGAAGCCGTGTGGTCCATCGTATAGTCTCCGTCCGGCTTGCTCTCGTCGAGCGGCACCTTCTTGGCATAAACGCGAAAACCCTTGATCACTTCGGCGACCTTCGCAGGCTCGCCGGCGATACCGGTAACGCGATTAGTGACATTGGAAATGTACTGACCGAGAAGGGCTGGCGTGTCACGCTCGGGATCGACGGTTACGAAATAGGCCTGCAGGCCCTTGGCGTCCGGGTCCACCTGCTTCAGCCAGCTGTCGAGTTCGAACAGCGTGGTCGGGCAAACTTCAGGGCAATGGGTGAAGCCGAAAAACAGCGCCGTGGGCTTACCGCGAAACGCCTGCTCGCTGATCGGCTGGCCAGCCTGGTCGACGAGCTGGAACGGCACGCCGAACGGCGCTTCGGCGATCGTTTCGCCCGACTGCGTGACCGTGAAGGTCAACCAGCCGAGCAGTCCCGCCATGGCAATGACGGCGGTCCACAAGGCGACGCGAATGGCTTTCATGATGAAAAATTCCTGATGGCGATAGCGATACTGCCGAGGCGGATAATCTGATGGCTGGCGAAAAGCAATTCAACTCGCCGCGAAGCATGCCATAGCGCCGATTTGTCACGCATCGGACCGTCACAGTCTCAGAAGCAATAGGCGAGACCGGAATCGATCAGCGACAGGAAGATCTGGCTGCCATACCGAATCCAGCCGAGGAAAATCACCAGACACAGCAGAACCGCCGCCAGCCCGAGGGCCGCCAGAGGAAGATGCCGCGATCTGTTTTCCGATTGGATCATGAACCCTTTATAGCCCATCTCGCCGCAGATGACAGGTCCGATCGGCCCGGCGATGCCAAGTCTTGACGGATATCAAGGAAAGGAATCAGGTTTTGCTGGCAGGGTCGTTGTGGACGCCGGGGTCTTGGGAGGGACAAATGGAGCAGCAGGTTGTCAAAGACGGGCCGATACCGAAGTTCCGGATCAACCGGCTGACATTGTCCGATGTCGCCGACGCCTTAGCCGACGGTTGGCGCGACTACCGCACCTATCCGTTGTTCGGGCTGTTCTTCGGCGCGATCTACGCGGTAGGCGGCGTCTTCATCGCGGTGATGCTCACCTATTACCATCTGCCCTGGATGATCATCCCCGTTGCCATAGGCTTTCCGCTCGTCGGCCCCTTCGTGGCCGTCGGACTGTACGAAATCAGCCGTCGACACCAGTCGGGCGAGCCAGTCGGCTGGGCGTCCGTCCTGGCTGAAGTGTTCCGCCAGCGTGAGCGTCAATTGTCCTGGATGGCCTTCGTCGTGCTCTTCATCTTCTGGATCTGGATCTACCAGGTCCGCCTGTTGATGGCACTGCTCCTCGGTTTTCGTATCCCTGCGACGCTCAACGCCTTTGCGGAACTCGTCCTGACGACACCCGCGGGCCTGACCTTCCTCGCAATCGGCACCGTGGTCGGTGCCGTGCTCGCGACGATCCTGTTCACCGCCACCGTGATCTCGATGCCTCTGCTGCTCGATCATGAACCCGATTTCGTCACCGCAATGCTGACCAGCATGCGCACGGTCATCGAAAACCCGGTGCCAATGCTCGCATTCGGCCTGATCGTCGCCATCTCCGCCTTCCTCGCCATGTTGCCCGTCTTTGCCGGACTGCTCGTGGTCCTGCCAGTTGCGGGACACGCAACGTGGCACCTCTACAGGCGGGCGATCACGGCGGTGAACTGACGCCAGAGCCGCTGCGGCGTAGGGAACCAGCATTACATTAGGCTATGTTTAACTATAATATGCGACTCTTTTCGCAGCGTTGTGGTGCGAGACACCATGCGGACATGAGCGTCCACCGGGTATGACGGCCTGGCTTCGCATGACACGTTCCCGGCCAGCCAAGCGCCGCCGGACCGATGATCCTGAGGAGAATGAGCTTGTTCAACTACATTACCGGTAGAAACCTGTCGGTCAGGCAGCGTCTGATGACCTTGGGCGCAGCTGCCGTTCTCGGCCTCGGTTCGATGCTGGCGGTCGGCTGGTTCCAGAATGCGCAACTCAATTTCGCCCTCGATCGTGCCATCGAGATGAAGGACGAAGTCGAGAAGGTCAACGAGATGCGGCTGGCCAATGCCAATCTCGTGCTCGCCGCAATGGACACGATCATCGATCGCGGAGAAGGAAGCATCCAGCCGGAGCGAATCGAGATCATCAATGCTGCTTCGGCGATGCTTGCGGAAGGCAGCGCGACCCTGAGGGCCATCGCGGCCGAAGCGGGCGCAGCCAATGAAGCGGCGACCTACGACCAGGATCTGCAGGTCGTCGTCCAGGCCATTAAGGTCGACTTGAAGCGCATGGTCGAGACCGGTGCCCCCGAAGAGCAATATGCAGCCGTCGACGACGCGATCGACGGTGCCGGAGAAAGACTAGGCCTCACCTTGGAGAAGGTGTCTGCCCTCGGCGGCAATATCGTCGCAGAACGTGTCGCGGAGGCGACGCAGCGCAGCGCCGAGGCCCTCCAGGTCCAGCTGATTCTCGGATCAATCGCCTTCCTGACCGTGGTCGGGCTGCAGTTCGTCCACGGCAATTCCATCGCGAACGGCATCAGCGCGGTCGCCCGCAGCATGCAGCGCATTGTCGACGGAGACTACAACAGCGCCATTGAAGGAACCGATCGTGGCGACGAAATCGGCCACATGGCCAATTCGGCCGACGTCTTCCGCCAGGCGGCGATCGAAAAGCGCGACCTCGAGGAGAGCACCCGCGCGCAGCGACTGCTGGACGAGAGCGAGCGCGAGCGCCGCCTGTCAGCAACCGAAGCCGATACGCGCGCCCTCAAGCAAGCGGCCGATGCACTCGGCGCGGGGCTGGAACATCTGTCGCAGGGCGATCTCTGCACAGAGATCACCACCAGCTTCCCGCCGGACCTGGAGCGCCTGCGTCACGATTTCAACGGGGTTGCCACCAACCTCAAGAAAGTCATGACCGAGATCGCCAGCAACAGCAGTTCCATCCATGCCAACAGCCAGCAGATGCGCAGCGCCGCAGACGACCTCGCACGCCGCACCGAACAGCAGGCAGCCTCACTGGAGGAGACCTCTGCGGCATTGGCCGAAATCACCCAGACCGTGAAGACGTCGACCGAACGGGCCGAAGAGGCCAGTCACATGGTCGACGACGCCAAGAATTACGCCGAAAAATCCGGCGAAGTCGTCAATGACGCGATGTCCGCGATGAACAGAATCGAGGATGCCACCGGCGAGATCGGCAAGATCATCAACGTAATCGACGAGATCGCCTTCCAGACCAACCTCTTGGCGCTCAATGCCGGTGTCGAGGCGGCCCGTGCCGGTGAGGCCGGCAAGGGTTTCGCAGTCGTGGCGCAGGAAGTGCGGGCGCTTGCCGGCCGCGCCGCAGAAGCCGCCCGCAACATCAAGACGCTCGTCAGCCGCTCCAGCGACGAAGTGCGCAGCGGCGTCGAGCTGGTGACCGCAACGGGCCAGGCCCTGCACCGCATAGGCGAAGATGTTTTACGAATTAACGAGCACGTTAAGGCAATCGTTACCAGCGCGCGTGAACAATCAGTGGGACTGAGCGAGATCAATTCGGCCGTCGGACAGATGGATCAGGTCACGCAACAGAATGCAGCGATGGTGGAGCAGACCAACGCCGCATCCCATACTCTGGCCGGCGACGCGGAAAACCTTTCGCGACTGGTCGGACAGTTCAAGATGAACCTGACTGTCGCTGCTCATGCACCATCTGTGGAACCGGCGACCGCCGCCTCCCCGGCACGACCGTCCCCCGCGCGGGCTCTCCTGAACAAGGTGGCGGGTACATTCAACCGAACGGCTTCGGCATCCGCGAGCGGTGCCGCAGCGAAAGAACACTGGGAAGAGTTCTAATATGAGCAATGCAATCAAACAGTCGGGTGCGTATCTCGAAATCGTATCCTTCCATCTCGGCGAGCAGGAATTCTGCATCGACATCATGGTGATCAGAGAAATCCGCGGCTGGGCACCGGTGACCCCGATGCCGCATACACCGCCATACGTGCTCGGCCTGATCAACCTGCGCGGCGCCGTCATTCCGGTCATCGACATGGCCTGCCGTCTCGGGATGAAGATGACTGAGCCGTCAGAACGTGCGGCCATCATCGTCACCGACATTGCCGGCAAGCTGGTCGGCCTTTTGGTCGAACAGGTCTCTGACATGATGACGATCAAGAGCGAAGAGTTACAGTCGGCACCGGAGATCATCCCGGAAGCCCAGCGCGCCTTCTGCCGTGGCATCGTCGCACTGGAGAAGTCGATGGTCTGCTTCCTCAATCTCGACACCGTCATCGCCGACGAACTGGCCCAGGCCGCCTGAGCCACCGCAGTCTCTTCCCCTTACCGAACCCGGCGTCTGCGGGGTTCGGTCCCAGATCCGGACGCCGCCATTGGCCCGCCCGATGGCGGCTTTTGCCTTTGTACGCAATGAATAGATTATTATGGTTTATGACTGTTTCATTTGAAATGGAACCGTCGGCGTCATGGCACGTTTCCTCAGTACTTCCGACGAAGCGGAAGTTTCTGCAAGAAACCAAGGAGAAACACCATGAATTCTGCTGTTAAACTCGCGCTCGCCGGTGCCATGTCTGTCGCGTCCCTTTCGGGCGTTGCCATGGCCCAGACCGCAGATCCGATGGTCGATTCGACCACCACGACCAATTCGACGTCAGCAATGACGGAAGGTGTCAGCATCGTTCGTCTCGACAGCCTCGACAACGACCAGAACCGCCAGGAGCACACTCGTCTCGAGCAGCTCGCCAATGATCAGGCTGCCATGACGAAGGCGCAGACCGATATCGGCGCGGATGCAGCATTGACCGAGGCACTCAAGGCGCAGAGCGTCGACATCACCAATGTCATTGCAGTCGATACGGCTGCCAATGGCGGCAAGGTCGTCTACGTCCGTTAAGAGACTTCTGCATGCACAACGCCCCGGATCCGAAAGGCTCCGGGGCGTTCTCTGTTTGCGGAAACCATGAGAGTGAAGTCGAGGACCGCGCCGCGTTACTGCGGCTTGCCCTCGCTCCAGGTGACATTCTGGTTGAACAGCGGGACCG
>JARXAQ010000096.1 GCA_029865825.1 Rhizobium sp. | reverse complement strand
AAGCCGCGCGCGCCGGTGAAGCCGGCAAGGGCTTTGCCGTCGTCGCTCAGGAAGTGCGCGAACTCGCCCAGCGTTCGGCCCAGGCGGCGAAGGAGATCAAGGACCTGATCCGCAACTCGACGAACGAGGTGTCGACCGGCGTGAAGCTGGTGCAGGAGACCGGCGAGGCCCTGAAGGTGATCGAGGGCCAGGTCGTGACGATCAATGCCCAACTCGACGCGATCGCCACCTCGGCGCGCGAACAGTCTGTGGGCTTGGCGGAGGTCAATACGGCCGTCAACCAGATGGACCAGGTGACCCAGCAGAATGCCGCAATGGTCGAGGAATCCACCGCCGCCAGCGCCTCGCTTGCCGGCGAAGTGACGCGGATGCGCGAGATCATCGCGGAATTCCGCCTTGGTTCGCAGACGGGGGCTCCCCAGGCGAGCCGGCCACAACAGGTGCGGGCCGATCAGAGGCCGGTCGCCTCGCCGGCCCGGCGCATGCTGGCCAAGGTTGCCGGTGCCGTCGGCATGGGCGGCAGTGCCCAGGCGGCCGAGAGCTGGGAAGAGTTCTGAGCTTTCAGGGTTTGGATTGAGGATTGAGACCGGGGCGGTGATCGCCCCGGTCTTTTTGCGTTTGGGGGTATGCCAATGCCTCCGCAGCCAATGGTGGCCTGAGGTTGAACCTTTTACAGCGTGTAGGCGTAATCCGCCGGCTGGAAGCGGTAGTGGTCGCCATCGACGAAGATCCGCCCGAAGCTCGGGAAGGCGATGTGGGTGGCGGCGATCAGCATGTTGTCGGCCGATACCATGTCGAAGATCCGCCGGCGGTTTGCGGCAGCTTCTGCGGGATCCATGTCGAAGGCGAAGGCGGTATCCGGCTTGACCGCATGGATGGCGGCATTGTGCACGGTATCGCCGACGATCAGCAGCTGATCGGCACCCGAGGCCACGCGCAGGATGCTGTGGCCGGGCGTATGGCCGGCAGACAGCATCATCTCGATGCCGGGGAAGATCTCGCCGTCCTTGGCGAGACGCGTGCGGGCCTCGTAGGGCTTCAAGGCCTTGCGGGCGAGATCGAACATCGGCTTCAAGCCGTCCGGCGCCTTGGAGAGCGCGCCGTCATCCAGCCAGAAACCGGCTTCCTTCTCATGCAGCACGAGTTCTGCATTCGGGAAGAGGGCCGCACCTTCGGCGCTGATCAGACCGTCGGCATGGTCCGGATGGGTATGGGTGAGGATCACGGCATCGATCTGGTCCGGCGTGATGCCGGCGGCCTTCAGGTTGGCGATCGTGTTGCCAAGCGTTGGGCCGAACATCTGGTTGGCACCGATGCCGGTATCAACGAGATAGGTCTTGTCGCCCGAATTGATGACGAAGGCATTGACCGAGGTCGGCAGGCTTTCGCTAAGGCCAGCCTGCTTGAGGATGCCGACGAGATCGGCCTTGTCGGTGCCGGAGAAGTTGTCGACGGAAAGCGGCGCATAGCCGTCGAGCAGGGCGGTGATCTCGAGGCTACCGACCTTGCGGCGGTAAAAGCCCGGGGCCTGAACGCCCGACAGGGGCGCTGCGGCAAAGGCTGTGGTGGACAGGGCGGCGCCAAGGCCGGCGGCAGCCCCGGTCAGAAGCAGGGAACGGCGATTGATCAGCATGGAAACTCTCCCATTCGTGATGGTTCGAAACACCAGTTCAGTCGCGCGGATCAGCGCGCACTCTGTTGCGCGACGATTTCTGTCACACAAGATAGTTGCACACAAGTGAGAACGGCCCGAATACCCACAGAAACGCCTTTGTGCTTGCACCCGCCATGATCCGCGCCTTATACCGACCTCTGGTGGCGCGACCCTGCCGGCACGGTCACAGGGGTGTACGGGCACACCCGGACGGAGAAGAGACGCATGGCGGCAGCCGATGAGAAGAGCCTGGAGCACCAGCTGTGCTTTGCCATCTATTCGGCATCCCTCGCCTTTACCCGCGCCTATCGTCCGCTCCTGGAAGAGCTGGATCTCACCTATCCGCAATATCTGGCGATGAGCCTGCTCTGGCAGGAGGATGGGCTTACCGTCGGCCAGCTTGCCGAACGGCTGTCGCTGGAATCGGGCACGGTGACGCCGCTGATCAAGCGGCTGGAGCAGGCAGACCTGCTCACCCGCTGCCGTTCGCGCATCGATGAGCGCCAAGTCCATGTGCATCTGACGCCGAAGGGCACGGCACTGAAGCCGGTCGCCAGCCGCCTGACCGACGACGTCAAGGCTCTGGTCGGCCCGCGCTTTATCGACGACGCAGGCCTTATCGAGACGCTGCAGGCCCTGCGCAAGGTGTTGACGGGCGACGGTCGCTGATCAGAGGCGGTCTGGTGGTTGCCGGGTCAGCACGCCTCCGGACCGTTTCGGGCTGGCCAAGCCGTTAATTGTCATCGCGTCGGACCCGTTTGGGCGGGCGACGCCCTTCCCAAACGCAAACGAGGGAGCTTTCGCCCCCTCGCCTGTCACTAATCTGGTCTCTCAGCTCACGCCGTCTGCATGGCCCCCGGTCCGGGTACTGCCCCCGGAGGGCACTTGCCGAGGATGATCATGCCGAGCACTTCGTCCTTGGTGACATCCTCGGTGCGGGCATGGCCCACCACGCGGCCGTTCTTCATGACGAAGACGCGGTCGGCGAGGTCGAAGACGTCGTGGATGTCGTGGCTGATCAGGAAGATGCCGATGCCTTCCTTTTTCAGCTGGACGATGAGATCGCCGACCTGGGCGGTTTCCTGCGGGCCCAAGGCGGCCGTCGGCTCGTCCATGATCAGGATGCGGGCGTCGAACAGGATGGCGCGGGCGATGGCGACCGACTGGCGTTGACCGCCCGACAAGGCCTTCACCGGCTCCTTGAAGCGCTGGAAGTTGGGGTTGAGGCGACCCATGACTTCGCGGGCCTTGGCTTCCATCGCGACGTCGTCGAGCGTGCCCCAGGGGGTGCGCAGTTCACGGCCGAGATAGAGGTTGGCGGCGGCGTCGACATTGTCGGCGACGGCGAGGGTCTGGTAGATCGTCTCGATGCCGTATTTCTTGGCATCGCGCGGATTGCCGATGTCGACGAAGTCGCCATTGATCAGGATATCGCCGTTGTCGCGCTTGTAGGCGCCCGAGAGTATCTTGATCAGGGTCGACTTGCCGGCGCCGTTGTGGCCGAGCAGGGCGACGACTTCACCGGGGAAGAGGTCGACGGATGCGTCGTCCACGGCATGAATGCCGCCGAAGGAGATGGAAATGTTGCGCATTTCCACGAGTGGGGTGCGATTGTCCGACATGAGTTCAACTCCCCTTACTTCGCACGGGCGCGGTAGACGGTATCGAGCCAGACAGCGATCACGAGCACGATGCCGATGACGATGCTTTGTAGCGGCGTGTCGAGACCGAGCAGGACCATGCCCGAATTCAAGGATTGCATGACGATGGCGCCGAGCATGGCGCCGGCGATGGTGCCGACACCGCCGGCAAGCGAGGTGCCGCCGATGACGGCAGCCGCGATGGTGTAGAGCTCGTCGAGCGTGCCCTGCGCATTGGTCGCAGCATTCAGGCGGGCGGTCGAGATGGCGGCGGCGATGGCGCAGAGTGCCCCCATCAGCGCGAACATCTTGACGGTGACCCACTTGACCTTGATGCCGGCGAGTTCGGCGGCCTCAGGGTTTCCGCCGATGGCGAAGACATAACGGCCAAAGCGTGTGCGGTTGGTGATAAAGGCCATCGCCATGGCGATGCCGATGGCGATCAGCACGGGGATCGCGATGCCGAGACCGATCTGCAGACCGCCTTCCGGCCAGGCGATGCCGTTGGCGGCGGCATATTTCTTTGCCAGGTTGGCCGGCATGTAATAGCTGTTGGCGACGTAGACGGCGCCGAGGATGGCGATGCAGCCGGAGGCGACGAGGAAATATTCGGCCCAGAGCGGGCGGAGCGGAAAGCCGAAGCGGCGGCGCTGCTTTCGGGTATTGAGGATCGACAGCACAATCATCACGCAGGCGACGAGGCCGACGATCCAGCTGGCGGTGACGCCGATCGAGCCATCCGCGCCGCCGCCCATCAGGCGATAGGTGGTGTCCATCGGTGCGACGGTGGCACCTGACGTGACCATCCAGGCAGCACCACGCCAGACGAGCAGGCCGCCCAGCGTGACGATGAAGGCGGGAACGCCGAGGAAGGCGATGATGGCGCCCTGGAAGGCGCCGATGGCCGTGCCGACCGCAATGCCGGCGGCCAATGCGATTACCCACATCAGCGGATGTTCGAAACCGATGATCGGCGGCAGGATTCGGGCCTGCAAAACGGCCATGATCATACCGACGAAGCCGAGAATGGAGCCGACCGAGAGGTCGATGTTGCGGGTGACGATGACCAGCACCATGCCGGTCGCCATGACCGAAACGGAGGCCGCCTGGACCGAGAGGTTCCACAGGTTGCGCGAGGTCAGGAAAAGCCCGTTCGAGAGAAAGTCGAAGCCGATCCAGATGATCGCGAGCGCGACCACCATGCCGAGCAGGCGGGTGTCGATCTCGGTGGCTTGAAAGAAGCGTTTTACCGCTGACGTGTTCGATGCCCGGGCTGCGGGCGCGGGCGTGGCAAGGCTTTGATCCGCCATACAAGTATCTCCCCAGTCGTTGTTCGGCTTGCGATTGTGCCCAGCACTGCGGCTCAAGGCTGCGGGCGCTGGCCCGTCCTGCGGATCGAGGCATCTTCGTCTTCGGTGACGACAGCCGGTTGCGACGGTCGGCCCCTTAAAGCCGCGTCGCCCGGTCATCGGCGCGATGCTCTTGACCAGTCGAGACGCCGCAGCGCGATGGCTGCGGCGTCCCGGCTCAAGCTCTGTGGTCAGTCACGGATGGATCAGTTGCAGGCTGCAACCGAACCAGCGGCAACGCCCTGGCATGCTTCTTCCTTGGAGATCCACTTCGCGTCGATGACGGTGTTGAGGTTTTCCTTGGTGATCGGCAGCGGCGCGATGAAGTAGGAGTTCATTTCGACAGCCTTCGGGCCGCCGGCGAACTTCACGGTGCCTTCGATTTCGTCCATCGACTTGCCAGCGGCGAGTTCGTTGGCGATTTCGCCGGCCTTCTTGCCGAGTTCGCGGCTGTCCTTCCAGACAGACACGGTCTGGGTGCCGAGTGCGACGCGGTTCAGAGCGGCCTTGTCGCCGTCCTGGCCGGAGACCGGAACGGAACCGGCGAGACCCTGGGCTTCAAGCGCTGCCACAACACCGCCGGCCATGCCGTCGTTGGACGATACGACAGCATCGACCTTGTTGTTGTTGGCGGTCAGGAACTGCTCCATGTTCTTCTGAGCAGCTTCCGGCTTCCAGCCGTCGGTGTAGGCTTCGCCGACGTTCTTGATCTTGCCGCCGTCGATGGCTTCCTTCAGGACTTCAAGCTGACCCGAATAGAGGAAGTCGGAGTTCGGATCGGTCGAGGCGCCCTTGATGAAGACGTAGTTGCCTTCCGGCTTCGCCTTGAACACTTCGCGAGCCTGCATGCGGCCCACTTCCTTGTTGTCGAAGGTGATGTAGTAGGCGTCCGGGTTCTCGATCAGACGGTCGTAACCGACGACCGGGATACCTTCTGCAGTGGCCTTTTCGATGGCCGGGCCGATGGCTTCCGAATCCTGGGCCAGAACGATCAGGGCGTTTGCGCCCTGGGCGATCAGGCTTTCGATGTCGGTGAGCTGCTTGGCGGCAGACGTCTGGGCGTCGGCCGAGATGTACTTGTTGCCGGCGGCTTCAAGGGCTGCCTTGATCGCGGCTTCGTCGGTCTTCCAACGCTCTTCCTGGAAGTTCGACCAGGAAACGCCAACCGTCAGGCCTTCGGCGCTGGCGACGGAATGCAGGCTCACGATGACGGCAGTCGCTGCCATCAGCTTCAATACGGATTTCATTTTAAACCTCCCAAGGTGATAGCGGACCGACGGAAGACCTCCCCACCGAACGACCCGCTGCAAAACTGCCCTTACCCCATGGACCCCCGTCCAATGGTTTTTCTCGACAGTCGAGAAAATAACTGGCAGAAGATTCTCACGCTGTCAACACGGGCCGGAGGAGGCTTGCCAACACAGTGACCAAATGCTTTGGGAGGAGCATGCGGTGGACCAGACGAAATCGGGCGCAGTGCCCATGAAAGACGGCCAGAGGGCGAGCCCCAGGGCCAGCACGGAGGCCGTGCGCCAACAGAACAGCGGGCTTGTTTTGCAGGCACTGCGGCGCGAGGGGCCGCTTGCCCATACCGACCTTTCGCTTGCCACCGGACTGTCCTCGGCCACCGTCTCGGCAATCACCGCAGAACTGGAAAAACTCAGCCTGATCGAACGGCGGGAACTGCCGACGGCGGGCCATCGCGGCCGCCCCCGCGTGCTGTTTGCCAGGCGTCGCGCCGCCGCT
>JARXAQ010000088.1 GCA_029865825.1 Rhizobium sp. | reverse complement strand
CTGGATTCCGGTTTCGACGAGATCCCGATCCTCGGCATCGACCACATCAATGTCGGCGCCTACATCCGCAACACGCTGTCGGCCGACAAGAACGAGAACCGTCAGGACGCTCTGTTCGATATCTACCGCGTGATGCGTCCGGGTGAGCCGCCGACCATGGATTCGGCTGAAGCCATGTTCAACTCGCTGTTCTTCGACAGCGAGCGCTACGACCTGTCGGCCGTTGGCCGCGTCAAGATGAACATGCGTCTCGACGTCGATGCAGCCGATACCGTTCGTGTCCTGCGCAAGGACGACATCCTGGCCGTGGTCCGGATGCTGGTCGAACTGCGCGACGGCAAGGGCGAAATCGACGACATCGACAACCTCGGCAACCGCCGCGTTCGCTCGGTCGGTGAATTGATGGAGAACCAGTATCGCCTGGGTCTCTTGCGCATGGAGCGCGCCATCAAGGAACGCATGTCGTCGATCGAAATCGACACTGTCATGCCGCAGGACCTGATCAACGCCAAGCCGGCAGCCGCTGCCGTCCGCGAATTCTTCGGCTCCTCGCAGCTGTCGCAGTTCATGGACCAGGTGAACCCGCTTTCGGAAATCACCCACAAGCGCCGCCTCTCGGCTCTTGGACCGGGTGGTCTGACCCGCGAGCGCGCCGGCTTCGAAGTCCGCGACGTTCACCCGACCCACTACGGCCGTATCTGCCCGATTGAGACGCCGGAAGGCCCGAACATCGGTCTGATCAACTCGCTCGCCACCTTCGCCCGTGTCAACAAGTACGGCTTCATCGAAAGCCCGTACCGTAAGATCATCGAAGGTAAGGTGACGATGGACGTCGTCTATCTGTCGGCGATGGAAGAAGCCAAGTACTACGTTGCCCAGGCCAACTCCGAGCTGACGGCCGACGGCCAGTTCGTCGAAGAGTTCGTCGTCTGCCGTCACGCTGGCGAAGTCATGCTGTCCCCGCGCGACACCATCAACCTGATGGACGTCTCGCCGAAGCAGCTGGTGTCGGTCGCGGCCGCTCTCATCCCGTTCCTTGAAAACGACGACGCCAACCGCGCTCTCATGGGCTCGAACATGCAGCGTCAGGCCGTGCCGCTTCTGCGTGCCGAAGCCCCGTTCGTTGGAACCGGCATGGAGCCGATCGTTGCCCGTGACTCCGGCGCTGCCATCGGTGCCCGTCGGGGCGGCGTGGTCGACCAGGTCGACGCGACCCGTATCGTTATCCGCGCTACGGAAGAACTCGATGCCGGCAAGTCGGGCGTCGATATCTACCGTCTGCAGAAGTTCCAGCGTTCGAACCAGAACACCTGCGTCAACCAGCGTCCGCTGGTCACCGTCGGTGACATCCTGAACAAGGGCGACATCATCGCGGACGGTCCGTCGACCGACCTCGGCGATCTGGCCCTCGGCCGCAACGCGCTCGTCGCGTTCATGCCGTGGAACGGCTACAACTATGAGGACTCGATCCTCATGTCGGAGCGTATCGTCTCGGAAGACGTCTTCACCTCGATCCACATCGAGGAATTCGAAGTCATGGCCCGCGACACCAAGCTCGGCCCGGAAGAAATCACGCGCGACATTCCGAACGTCTCGGAAGAAGCGCTGAAGAACCTCGACGAAGCCGGTATCGTCTACATCGGTGCCGAAGTTCAGCCGGGCGACATCCTGGTCGGCAAGATCACCCCGAAGGGCGAAAGCCCGATGACGCCGGAAGAAAAGCTTCTGCGCGCCATCTTCGGTGAAAAGGCCTCCGACGTTCGTGACACCTCGATGCGCATGCCTCCGGGCACCTTCGGCACCGTCGTCGAAGTTCGTGTTTTCAACCGCCACGGCGTTGAAAAGGACGAACGTGCGATGGCGATCGAGCGCGAGGAAATCGAACGCCTCGCCAAGGACCGTGACGACGAACAGGCGATCCTCGACCGTAACGTCTACGGCCGTCTGATCGACATGCTTCGCGGCCAGGTCTCGATTGCCGGACCGAAGGGCTTTAAGAAGGGCGTCGAGCTTTCGAATGCCATCGTCTCCGAATACCCCCGCTCGCAGTGGTGGATGTTCGCGGTCGAGGACGAGAAGGCCCAGGCCGAACTCGAAGCGCTCCGTGGCCAGTACGACGAATCCAAGTCGCGCCTTGAACAGCGCTTCATGGACAAGGTCGAAAAGGTCCAGCGCGGCGATGAAATGCCCCCGGGCGTCATGAAGATGGTCAAGGTCTTCGTCGCTGTGAAGCGCAAGATCCAGCCGGGCGACAAGATGGCCGGCCGTCACGGCAACAAGGGTGTTGTCTCGCGCATCGTACCGGTCGAGGACATGCCGTTCCTCGAAGACGGCACGCATGTCGACATCGTTCTGAACCCGCTCGGCGTGCCTTCGCGCATGAACGTCGGTCAGATCCTCGAAACCCACCTTGCCTGGGCTTGCGCCGGCATGGGTAAGAAGATCGGTCAGATGCTTGAGGACTATCGCAAGCACCTCGACATTACTGACCTGCGCACCGAGCTGACCGAGATCTATGCCTCGGAACAGCACAACGAGGTCTCGACCTTCGACGATGAATCGCTGGTTCGTCTCGCCGAAGAAGCCAAGCGCGGTGTCTCAATCGCGACCCCGGTCTTCGACGGTGCGCATGAAAGCGACGTCTCCGAGATGCTGACGAAGGCGGGCCTCAACCCGTCGGGTCAGTCGACCTTGTATGACGGCCGTACCGGTGAAGCCTTCGACCGTCAGGTGACTGTGGGCTACATGTACATGATCAAGCTCAACCACTTGGTCGATGACAAGATCCACGCCCGTTCGATCGGTCCTTACTCGCTCGTCACCCAGCAGCCGCTTGGTGGTAAGGCGCAGTTCGGCGGTCAGCGCTTCGGGGAAATGGAAGTCTGGGCACTCGAAGCCTACGGCGCCGCCTACACCCTGCAGGAAATGCTGACGGTGAAGTCGGACGACGTGGCCGGCCGTACCAAGGTCTATGAGGCGATCGTCCGTGGTGACGACACCTTCGAGGCCGGTATTCCGGAAAGCTTCAACGTTCTCGTCAAGGAAATGCGCTCGCTCGGCCTGTCGGTCGAGCTGGAGAATTCCAAGCTCGAGGACGGGGCATCGGGTCAGCTGCCCGACGCAGCCGAATAACGGTTTGACAAAGGCGTGCGTGGCTTCGGTCACGCACGCCATCCCTTCCTCCCCGGCGGCCAAAATCGGGCGGGTGAGGGGAGTTTCGCCGCAATCTGCGGTTATTGTCATTTCAAGGGTCTGGTGCGGCATCCCGGGAATTCGCCGCCACCGAGACCCAATCGAGGGCTTTTAGCCCCATAAGGAGACAGGCATGAACCAAGAGGTCATGAACCTTTTCAACCCGTCGGTGCCGGCCCAGCACTTCGACTCCATCCGGATCTCGATCGCGAGCCCGGAAAAGATCCTTTCCTGGTCTTACGGCGAGATCAAGAAGCCGGAAACCATCAACTACCGCACGTTCAAGCCCGAGCGTGACGGCCTGTTCTGCGCGCGTATCTTCGGACCGATCAAGGACTACGAGTGCCTGTGCGGCAAGTACAAGCGCATGAAGTACAAGGGCATCATCTGCGAAAAGTGCGGCGTTGAAGTTACGCTGTCGCGCGTTCGCCGCGAGCGCATGGGCCATATCGAGCTCGCCGCTCCCGTTGCCCATATCTGGTTCCTGAAGTCGCTGCCGTCGCGCATCTCCACGCTCTTGGACATGACGCTGAAGGATGTCGAGCGCGTTCTCTATTTCGAGAACTACATCGTCACTGAGCCGGGCCTGACCTCGCTCAAGGAAAACCAGCTTCTTTCCGAAGAAGAATACATGATCGCCGTCGACGAGTTCGGCGAGGACCAGTTCACCGCCATGATCGGCGCTGAAGCCATCTATGAGATGCTGGCCTCGATGAACCTCGAGAAGATCGCGGGCGACCTGCGTGCGGAACTGGCTGAGACCACCTCGGATCTCAAGCAGAAGAAGCTGATGAAGCGCCTGAAGATCGTCGAGAACTTCATGGAATCGGGCAACCGTCCGGACTGGATGATCATGAAGGTCGGTCCGGTCATCCCGCCGGATCTGCGCCCCCTCGTTCCGCTCGATGGCGGCCGTTTCGCGACGTCTGACCTGAACGATCTCTATCGTCGCGTCATCAACCGTAACAACCGTCTGAAGCGCCTGATCGAACTGCGCGCTCCGGGCATCATCATCCGCAACGAAAAGCGCATGCTGCAGGAATCTGTGGACGCGCTGTTCGATAACGGCCGTCGTGGCCGCGTCATCACCGGTGCCAACAAGCGCCCGCTGAAGTCGCTCTCCGACATGCTGAAGGGCAAGCAGGGCCGCTTCCGCCAGAACCTTCTCGGCAAGCGCGTCGACTATTCCGGCCGTTCGGTCATCGTGACCGGTCCGGAATTGAAGCTGCACCAGTGCGGCCTGCCGAAGAAGATGGCGCTCGAACTCTTCAAGCCGTTCATCTACGCCCGCCTCGACGCCAAGGGTTACTCCTCGACCGTCAAGCAGGCCAAGAAGCTGGTTGAAAAGGAAAAGCCGGAAGTCTGGGATATCCTCGACGAGGTCATCCGCGAGCATCCGGTCCTCTTGAACCGCGCACCGACGCTGCACCGCCTGGGCATCCAGGCCTTCGAACCGATCCTGGTCGAAGGCAAGGCCATCCAGCTGCATCCGCTTGTCTGCACGGCCTTCAACGCCGACTTCGACGGCGACCAGATGGCCGTTCACGTGCCGCTGTCGCTCGAAGCCCAGCTCGAAGCCCGCGTCCTGATGATGTCGACGAACAACATCCTGCACCCGGCCAACGGTGCACCGATCATCGTTCCGTCGCAGGACATGGTTCTCGGCCTGTACTACCTCTCGATCCTGAACCAGAACGAGCCGGGCGAAGGCATGGTCTTCTCGGACATGGGCGAATTGCACCATGCCCTGGAAAACAAGGTCGTCACGCTGCATTCCAAGATCCGCGGCCGCTTCAAGTCGGTGGATGAGGACGGCAAGGCCTATTCCAAGATCTATGAGACGACTCCCGGCCGCATGATCATCGGTGAGCTCCTGCCCAAGAACGGCAAGGTGCTCTTCGACATCTGCAACCAGGAAATGACCAAGAAGAACATCTCCAAGATGATCGACACGGTCTACCGTCACTGCGGTCAGAAGGACACGGTCATCTTCTGCGACCGGATCATGCAGCTCGGCTTCACCCACGCCTGCAAGGCTGGCATTTCGTTCGGCAAGGACGACATGATCATCCCGGAAACCAAGGCCAAGATCGTCGGTGACACCGAAAGCCTGGTCAAGGAATACGAGCAGCAGTACAATGACGGCCTGATCACTCAGGGCGAAAAGTACAACAAGGTCGTCGACGCCTGGGGCAAGGCCACTGAAAAGGTCGCCGAAGACATGATGGCCCGCATTAAGGCCGTTGAGTTCGACGCCGAGACCGGTCGTCAGAAGCCGATGAACGCCATCTACATGATGTCCCACTCCGGTGCCCGTGGTTCTCCGAACCAGATGCGCCAGCTGGGCGGCATGCGTGGCCTCATGGCCAAGCCGTCGGGCGAAATCATCGAGACGCCGATCATCTCGAACTTCAAGGAAGGCCTGACCGTTAACGAGTACTTCAACTCGACCCACGGTGCCCGTAAGGGTCTCGCAGACACCGCCTTGAAGACCGCGAACTCGGGTTACCTGACGCGTCGTCTCGTCGACGTCGCGCAGGATTGCATCGTCAACCTCGTGGATTGCGGCACCGACAAGGGCCTCACCATGACCGCCATCGTCGATGCCGGTCAGGTCGTTGCCTCCATCGGCGTCCGTGTTCTCGGTCGTACCGCCCTCGACGACATCGATCATCCGGTCACGGGTGAGCGCATCGTCGATGCCGGCAAGATGATCCTTGAGCCCGATGTCCTCGAGATCGAAAAGGCTGGTATCCAGTCGATCCGTATCCGCTCCGCACTCACCTGCGAAGTGCAGACGGGCGTCTGCTCGGTCTGCTACGGCCGAGATCTGGCTCGCGGTACGCCTGTCAACATGGGCGAAGCCGTCGGCGTCCTCGCCGCACAGTCGCTCGGTGAACCGGGCACCCAGCTCACCATGCGTACCTTCCACTTCGGCGGTACCGCGACC
>JARXAQ010000079.1 GCA_029865825.1 Rhizobium sp. | reverse complement strand
AGGGCCTCGAAGATATCGGCAACGAGGCCGTAATCGGCGACCTGGAAGATCGGCGCTTCCTCGTCCTTGTTGATCGCGACGATCACCTTCGAATCCTTCATGCCGGCCAGATGCTGGATGGCACCCGAGATGCCGCAGGCGATATAGAGCTGCGGGGCAACCACCTTGCCGGTCTGGCCGACCTGCCAGTCGTTCGGGGCGTAGCCTGCGTCAACCGCGGCGCGCGAGGCGCCAACGGCGGCACCCAGCTTGTCGGCAACCGGCAGGATGACTTCCTGGAACTTTTCCGAGGAGCCGAGCGCGCGGCCACCGGAGATGATGATCTTGGCCGAAGCCAGTTCCGGACGGTCCGACGAAGAGAGCGCGTCTGAGACATGCGACGATACACCCGGATCGGCAACGGCCGAGATGGTCTCGACAGCGGCCGAGCCACCTTCGCCGGCTGCGGCAAAGGATGCCGAGCGCACGGTGATCACCTTCTTGGGATCGGTCGACTGCACCGTCTGGATGGCATTGCCGGCATAGATCGGGCGCTTGAACGTATCAGCGGAGACGACCTCGGTGATTTCAGAGATCTGCGCCACGTCGAGCAGGGCCGCGACGCGCGGGGCAACGTTCTTGCCGACAGAGGTTGCCGCCGTCAGGATGACGTCATAAGCGCCAGCGAGCGAGACGATGAGCGCCGCCAGCGGCTCGGCCAGATTGTTGCCGAGCGAGGCGTCGTCGGCGAGCAGCACCTTGGAGACACCTGCGAGCTTGGCAGCAGCATCCGCGGCAGCCTTTACGCCTGCACCTGCGACCAGCACATGCACATCGCCACCGATCTTGGTTGCGGCGGTCAGGGCCTTTGCGGTCTGTTCCGAGACGGTCGCGTTGTCGTGGTCTGCGAGAAGAAGAATAGCCATTTTTATGTTCTCCTGTCCGTTCCGCTTACAATACGCCGGCTTCGTTCTTGAGCTTGTCGACCAGTTCGGCGACGCTCTTCACCTTGATGCCCGCCTTGCGGCCACCCGGCTCCTCGGTCTTCAGAACCTTGAGGCGCGGAGACACGTCGACGCCGAAATCGGCCGGGGTCTTCTTGTCGAGCGGCTTCTTCTTGGCCTTCATGATGTTCGGCAGCGAGGCGTAACGCGGTTCGTTCAGGCGCAGGTCCGAGGTGACGATGGCCGGCAGCTTCACGTCGATGGTCTGCAGACCACCGTCGACTTCGCGGGTCACGGTCGCCTTGTCGGCGCCGAGTTCCAGCTTGGAGGCGAAGGTTGCCTGGCCCCAGCCGAGCAGCGCTGCGAGCATCTGGCCGGTCTGGTTCGAATCGTCATCGATCGCCTGCTTGCCGACGATCACGAGACCCGGAGCCTCGGCTTCCACCACGCCCTTCAGGAGCTTGGCAACGGCGAGCGGCTCGACGGTTTCGTCGGTCTCGATCAGGATGCCGCGGTCAGCACCCATGGCGAGCGCCGTGCGGATGGTTTCCTCGGCCTTGGCCGGGCCGATCGAGACGACGACCACTTCCTCGGCCTTGCCGGCTTCCTTCAGGCGCAGAGCCTCCTCGACGGAGATCTCGTCGAAGGGGTTCATGGACATCTTGACGTTGGCGAGCTCGACGCCGGAGCCATCCGGCTTGACGCGGATCTTGACGTTGTAATCCACAACCCGCTTGACTGGGACGAGTATCTTCATGGGTTCCTTCCTTCAAATCTTCCGTCGGAAAATGCGCTTAAGCGCGCTCCGCCGTTTGTCGATTGGCGACATCGATACGCATTTTTTGTCCAAACACAACGATCGATGCCGTTTGGTCGACAGCAATAATTGACGTTGACGTGCACGTCAATAAGCGGCAGCTGTCGTCGTTGGTTACCGCCCCCAATGCGTGACCTTGCGCACGGGCTGTGGCGCCGCCGTCTGCGGGTCGCCGCGTTCGTCCCGGGTCGCCGCTTTGGGCTGTGCCGGTGCCGGCCGCTGACCCCACGGACCGACCGGCGCGACGTCGACGGAGACCGCCTGATGCTCGACCGCGCGGGGTGTTACGATCGATCGATCGAACAGCGGCACGCCCGGACGTCGCAAAATGAGCACCAGCAGGGCCCCCGCCAAAATGCCGCCGACATGGGCACCCCAGGAAACATTGCTGTCGGCGTCGATTACCAGCATGACGAATTGCTGGCCGACCCAGAGGAGAAGCGGGATGAATGCCGGTAGCGGCACGGGAAAGCGCATGAAGACGAGCACCCACACCCTGACCTTGGGATGCAGCATCAGATAGGCGGCGACCACGCCGGATACCGCCCCGGAGGCGCCGATCAGCGGCGCCTGACTCCCCGGCGCCACCAGCCCGTGGACCAGCGCACCGGCCGCCGCGCAGGCGAGATAGAAGAAGAGAAATTTGAAATGCCCCATGGCGTCTTCGACATTGTCGCCGAAGACCCAGAGGAACAGCATGTTGGAGCCGATATGCAGCCAGCTGCCATGCAGGAAGGCGTAGGTGATATAGGTCGCCCCCTCCGGCACCAGCACCAGCGAGGGGTCAAGCGTCGCGCCGCCCAGCAGGATTGCCGGAATGAAGCCCAGCCCATAGACGCCGAGCTCATAGGCGGCCTCCGGCACCACGCTCGCCAGAGCATACGCGATCACATTGGCAGCAATCAGTCCCAGCGTCACATATTGCCGGCGGATATGCTTGAGCGCGTTTCGGTCATGAAGGGGAATGAACATCGCGCCTCGTCGGGTTTGGGGTCGGCCGATGCTAGCGCAGGATGAATGGCGGGGACAGGGCCGTCGTTCTTTCTTGCTGTGCTTGCCGCCAAAACGAGGGCAGGGTGAGGGGGCAGAAGGCCCTACAATCGGCCTTTCAGGTTGAGAAAAGGGGGATGAATCCCAGACATTTCCCAATAAATTCAAACCCCCAACCATTATTTCATCCCCCACCATTTTTCCTCTCGTAGACTCGAAGCTGTCCCGCCCTCGGATACACCTGACGATGCGATGTCAGGCGAGGCGGGGCCGGCGCCGGGGTTAAGCACTGTCGCAGGTGCAAAACCCCGGCCCGCTGCAACGGTCTCCCTCCGGACGAAGGGCTTGACGAGGGTGATGAGGTCGGATGTGCTCCAAAACCTGGATACCCTGATCGGAAGGACGTGCCTCAGAGGCACACAGCCAAGGCGCCCGCGCTGTCGCGAACACCCAGACAGCGGAGCGAAACAAACGGCGGGGATGAACGCCAGGCCGCACATGGCCAGACGAGCATCCCCCGGGCGAGGGTCCCGGTCGGTATGGTGCACCATCCGGCGGGAACCTCCCGGGCCACCGGCCAGGCTGAGGCGTCATCTCGTATGACGTTGCAGCCGGACCCGCGCCCGGTCATCCCTGGAACGCAAGTTCCAAGGACCGTCGCCGCCTTGCCAGAGAGACGCATGCAGCGGGATAAAATCGCCGAACGGGGCGCCGGAAGGAGCCACATATTTACTTAGACAGGTTGCTTCTGGCGCCTCGTCCGAGACAAGTTTGAGACCGAACCGGAGGGAGAAATCCCGACCGGCGGCGACGCTTGGGTTTTTTGACAGTTTGAACATGTCCGGCGGCCAAGTCCCTGGAGACCGCGGACACGCTGGCAAATCCTCGGGTTTAAAGCCCGAGGATGACGATCTCGGACAGGAAGAGCATCCTCCTCAACCGTCGCGACACCCCGAAACGCTGAAACGCAGGCGGCGTATACCCGGCCTAACCCCACACTCCGTCATCCTCGGGCTTCGTCCCGAGAATCTGCTGGGGGTTCATTCAGCACATCGTGAGCGGTGGGCGGAAGCCTCACCGCGTCCCACTTGCGACAGGCCAAATCCTCGATTTCGCTAAGACCGCTAGGCAAAGCACCGGTGGGCGCGCAACAGGCCCAGCAACTTTTACCTGTTCTTCCCCGGGACCCACAGAATATCGGCCTTGCCCCCGTCATTGGCGAACCGCGCCGCCACAAACAGAAAATCCGACAGCCGGTTGACATATTTCAGGGCCGGTTCACCCACCTGTTCGCCGTCGTAACGCGACAGTTCCACCATGATGCGCTCGGCGCGGCGGGATGTGGTGCGGGCGAGATGCAGATAAGCGGCGGCGGGTGTGCCGCCGGGCAGAATGAAGGATTTGAGCGGGTTGAGATGGGCGTTGATCGCATCGATCTCCGTTTCGATGCGCGCCACCTGTGCCTCGATCACCCGCAGGGGTTCGTAGGACAACACCTCGCCCGTCTCCGGGGCGGCCAGGTCAGCGCCGAGGTCGAACAGATCGTTCTGGATGCGCAGCAGCATCGCGTCCAGTTCGGGCAGGTCGGCAGTGTGCAGCCTTGCAATGCCGATCGTCGAATTGGTTTCGTCGATCGTGCCATACGCATCGACGCGCAGGTCGTGTTTCAGGCGACGCGGGCCCGTCACCAGTGCCGTGGTGCCGTCGTCGCCGGTGCGGGTGTAAATCTTGTTGAGCTTGACCATGGGGTTCTCCTCAGCGTCCGCCGCCGGTCACCCAGAGGGTGAGCATGATCAGCGCGATCGCGATCGCCTGCAGTACGACACGGGCTTGCATCAGCTTGTTCGAGGTGTTGCCATTGCCCCCCTTCATCATGACGAAGAGGCCACGGAGGAGGACGAGGGCGACGAGACCCATGACGATCAGGGTGAGCGTGGTCAAAAATGCGGACATGGAGCGGGATGTGCCTTTGTTGGTGCTGGTTCCTGGTCGGCCTGGGGTCGGTTCCGATCAGTCCAGCGATCGCATCAGTCTGTAGAAAAGATCGGCCGGGAGGAAGCGCTTCAGCAAGGCCCCCTGTCTTGCCGGCTTGGTCACCACGTAATGTGGGCGAGAGCGCTTGGCGGTCAAGGCATTGACGAGCACTTTGTAGACCGCGTCAGGCCCGAGTTTGTGGCGATTGACGGGACCTGTGCCATCAAGTCGCGCCAGCTGGCGACGATAGTCCTCGGCATGGACGGAATTTTCCAGATCGATGGCCGCACGGATGTGATGCAGCGCGTTGACCGTGAAGCGGCTCTCGATCGGCCCGGGC
>JARXAQ010000355.1 GCA_029865825.1 Rhizobium sp. | reverse complement strand
AGTACAATCCGCTGAACCCAATCCGCGACGGCTTTGTCGGCTTTGCCAACTACGCGCTGTTCTATTCGAACCCCGCCTTCCTCTATTCGATCATCAACACCCTGCTGATCGTCGGCAGTGTCCTCTTGATCACTGTCATCGGTGGCATCCTTTTGGCCCTGCTGCTCGACCAGCCGATCTTCGGCCAGGGCATCGTTCGCATCCTGGTGATCTCGCCGTTCTTCGTCATGCCGCCGGTTGCGGCACTCGTCTGGAAGAACATGATCATGCATCCGAGCTACGGGGTGTTTGCCGACATATCGCGCTTTCTCGGCCTGCAACCGGTGGACTGGTTTGCGCAGTATCCGCTGTTTTCGATCATCATCATCGTTGCCTGGCAATGGCTTCCCTTTGCCACGCTGATCCTGCTGACCGCCCTGCAATCGCTCGATGGCGAGCAGATGGAAGCGGCCGAAATGGATGGCGCCGGTTTCCTGTCGCGCTTCTGGCACCTGACGCTGCCGCATATGTCGCGGGCGATCACCGTGGTTATCCTGATCCAGACGATCTTCCTTTTGGCCGTCTATGCGGAAATCCTCGTCACTACCAATGGCGGCCCCGGCTACGCCTCCACCAACCTGCCCTTCCTGGTTTATCAGAAGGCCTCGCTCGAATTCAAAATCGGCCAGGCATCGGCCGGGGGCATCATCGCCGTCATCCTTGCCAATATCGTCGCCTTCTTCGCCATGCGCGCGGTCGGCAAGAACCTGGACCGCTGAGCGGAACTAAGAGGACACGTCAATGGCACGCGCTATCAGCACGAAACGCAAGGCAGTCTTCACGGTCGCCGCCTGGATCGTCGCCCTGATCATCTTCTTTCCGATCCTCTACACGATCATCACGTCGTTCAAATCGGAGACCGAGGCGATTGCCGGCTTCAACCTGATCCCGTCGGGCACGCTGGAAAGCTATGCGGAGGTACAAGGGCAGTACAATTACTTCAAGCCCTTCATGAATTCGGTGATCCTGTCGGTCGGCTCCACCCTTCTCGCCCTGCTGATCGCCATTCCCGCCGCGTGGTCGATGGCGTTTTCGCCGGGCAAGCGGACCAAGGACATCCTGATGTGGATGCTCTCCACCAAGATGATGCCGGCCGTGGCCGTGCTGTTTCCGATGTATCTAATTTTTCGCAATCTCGGACTGCTGGACAGCCGCATTGGCCTCACCGTCATGCTGACGATGATCAACCTGCCGATCGTGGTGTGGATGCTCTACACCTATTTTCGGGAAATCCCCTCGGAGATCCTGGAAGCGGCCCGCATGGACGGAGCGTCGCTGTGGAACGAGATCGTTTATGTGCTGACGCCGATGGCCATCCCAGGCATCGCCTCGACCATGCTGCTCAACATCATTCTCGCCTGGAACGAAGCCTTCTGGACCATCCGGCTGACGGCCACCAACGCGGCGCCGCTGACGGCCTTCATCAGCTCGTTCTCCAGTCCGCAAGGTCTGTTCTGGGCCAAACTTTCCGCCGCCTCGACGCTCGCCATCGCCCCGATCCTGATCATGGGCTGGTTCAGCCAGAAGCAACTCGTGCGCGGCCTGACATTCGGCGCTGTGAAATAATCAAATCGGCAATCCGCTCAGCGGATTAACAAGCCGAAACGGCTACGGGGAGAAAACAAATGGGTAACATCGTCCTCAATAAGGTCACCAAATCCGTCGGGGCGACCACCGTCATTCCGGGGATCGACCTGGAGATCAAGGAAGGCGAATTCGTTGTCTTCGTCGGTCCCTCCGGCTGCGGAAAGTCTACCCTGTTGCGCCTGATCGCCGGGTTGGAAGACACCACGACCGGACACATCGTCATCGACGGTCGCGATGTCACCGACGAAGCGCCCGCCAAGCGCGGTCTGGCAATGGTGTTCCAGTCCTATGCGCTTTATCCGCATATGAGCGTGCGCAACAACATCGCCTTCCCGCTGAAGATGGCCAAACTCGACCCTGCGACCATCGACAAGAAGGTGACGGACGCGGCCCGCGTGCTGAACCTCACAAATTACCTCGACCGTCGTCCGGGCCAGCTTTCCGGCGGCCAGCGCCAGCGCGTGGCGATCGGCCGGGCGATCGTGCGCGAACCCTCTGCGTTTCTTTTCGACGAACCACTGTCCAACCTCGATGCGTCTCTGCGCGGCACCATGCGGCTCGAAATCAGTGAGCTGCACCAGCAGCTGAAGACGACGATGATATACGTGACCCATGACCAGGTCGAGGCCATGACCATGGCCGACAAGATCGTGGTGTTGAACGCAGGCCATATCGAGCAGGTCGGTTCGCCGCTCGAGCTCTACAACAAACCCGACAACATCTTCGTCGCGGGTTTCATCGGTTCGCCGCGCATGAACTTCGCCACGGGCGAAATGGCAGCGCCTTACAATGCCCACACAATCGGGTTCCGACCGGAACACGTCAAGCTCTCCACGGAGAGCGGTTCATGGCCGGGCGTAGTCGGCGTTGCCGAGCATCTGGGTTCCGACACCTTCCTGCATGTGAACGTCGACAAGATCGGCATGGTGACCGTGCGGACCAGCGGCGACTTCCCTGTTTCTCATGGCGACAAGGTGTTCATCACGCCCGATGCCGCCCGCATCCACCGCTTTAACGACAAGGGATTGGCCCTATGACAGGCCGGCTGCAGGACAAATCCGCGCTGATCACCGGCTCGGCGCGCGGCATCGGCCGTGCCTTTGCAGAGGCCTATGTCCGGGAAGGCGCGACCGTCGCCATCGCCGACATCGATCTTGCCCGCGCAGAGCAGACGGCACAGGAGATCGGTGACAAGGCCTATGCGGTGAAGCTCGACGTCACGGATCAGGCTTCGATCGATGCCGCGATGCGCAGTGTCGAGGCGCGGGCGGGCGGGCTCGATATCCTCGTCAACAATGCTGCCCTGTTCGACCTCGCACCGATCGTCGAAATCAGCCGTCAGAGTTATGACCGGCTGTTTTCCATCAATGTTGCAGGAACGCTGTTCATGCTGCAGGCGGCGGCGAAATCGATGATCGCGGCGGGTCGCGGCGGCAAAATCATCAATATGGCAAGCCAGGCGGGTCGGCGTGGCGAAGGTCTCGTCGCCGTCTATTGCGCGACCAAGGCCGCGGTCATCTCGCTCACCCAGTCTGCCGGGCTCGACCTGATCAAACACGGCATCAACGTCAATGCCATCGCCCCAGGTGTGGTGGATGGCGAGCATTGGGACGGGGTCGATGCCTTGTTTGCCAAGCATGAAGGGCTGGCGCTCGGCGAGAAGAAAAAGATGGTCGGCCAATCCGTGCCCTTTGGGCGGATGGGACAGGCGCAGGACCTGACCGGCATGGCCATTTTTCTCGCAACGCCGGAGGCCGACTACATCGTTGCGCAAACCTACAATGTCGACGGCGGCAACTGGATGAGCTGACGGCCTTTCGGCCGCGCTCCTAGTCAAGGAACGGGATCATGACGACCAGACTTTCGCTCAGCCATCTTGCCGAGATTTCGGCCAAGGCTTCGGTTCCTGCCTACAGGCGCGAGGACATCAAGCCTGGCATCCTGCATTTCGGGATCGGGAACTTCCACCGGGCGCATATGGCGGTTTATCTACACGAGCTTTTCAACCAGGGTCGAGATCTCGACTGGGGCATCATCGGCGCCGGCGTCATGCCGTCGGACCAGAAGATGCGCGATACTCTGATGGCGCAGGATTTCCTGACCACTGTGGTCGAGCAGGATACCACGCGGTCGGCTGCGACCGTGACCGGGCCGATGCTGGACGTGATCACGGCGCCGGACTTCGACCGGATCATCGCGACGCTGGCTGACCCTGCGATCCGGATCGTCTCGATGACCATCACCGAAGGCGGCTATTTCATCGATCCGGCCACGGGAAAATTCGACCCGGCCCACCCGGCCATTGTCGCCGATGCGCAGAACCCCGACGCGCCGCAGACCGTGTTCGGCCTGATCATCGCTGGGCTCAAGGCGCGGCGCGCGGCCGGGCATGCGCCGTTCACCGTCATGTGTTGCGATAACATTCCAGGCAATGGCGAAGTGACCGAAGCGACGCTGTGCGGGCTGGCACAACTCTCCGATCCGGACTTCGCGCATTGGATCCACGAGAACGTGGCATTCCCGAATGCCATGGTCGACCGGATAACACCGGCCACCGGGCAACGTGAGATCGACCTGACACGTGACGTCTACGGGATCGAGGACGGTTGGCCGGTCTTCTGCGAAGAGTTCAAGCAGTGGGTTCTGGAGGACAAGTTCCCGCTCGGTCGACCTGCGCTCGAAGAGGTCGGTGTCACTTTCGTACCCGATGTTGCCCCGTATGAACTGATGAAGCTCAGAATCCTGAATGGCGGTCATGCAGCGATTGCCTATCCGGCGGCCCTGCTCGACATCCACTTCGTGCACGAGGCGATGGAGCATCCGCTGATCCGCGCCTTTCTGTCGAAGCTCGAAAACGAGGAAATCGTGCCCGTCGTTCCGCCGGTCCCGGACACTCGTCTCTCGGACTATGTCGACCTGATCGAACGCCGCTTTCTCAATCCCAAGATCGGCGACACCATTCCGCGCCTCGCGCAGGATGGCTCCAACCGCCAGCCAAAATTCATCCTGCCGTCGACGGCCGATCGGCTGGCGCAGGGGCTCGACGTGCAGGGCCTGGCGCTGGTCTCGGCGCTCTGGTGCCGCTATTTCGAAGGGGTCTCCGACAGCGGCAAGGCGCTGGTCTTCAATGATGGCAGTGCCCAGCGACTGCAGACGGCTGCGCTTGCCTCCCGCGTCGACCCCGATGCCTTTCTCGGGCTCAGCGATATCTTCGGGGCCACGGGCAGCGATCCGATCTTCCGCAGCCGCTTCCTGGCAGCTGTCGACAGCTTGCGTGCCCATGGAACGGCGGCTACCCTCCAGCGCTATCTGGATGGAACATTGTCTGACCCATGATGGCAACGCAGCCGACGCAACTGGTGATCTTTGACTGTGACGGCGTTCTCGTCGACAGCGAACCGATTGCGCTGGATGTGCTAGTCGATGCGCTGGCGGTCAAAGGCATCACGATGGATGCGGAAGGGGCGGCTGAGCGGTTTCTCGGGCGCAGCATCAGCTCGCTGGCCGAGGTCGTGCGCCAGGAATTCCAGGTCGAGATCGACCAGGCCTTTCTTACTCACATGCGCGAAGCACTTTATGCGCGGTTTCGCAGCGATCTCAAGCCGATCGCCGGGATCAAATACGTCGTCGGCGGACTGAAAGCCCTCGGCATCTCCTGGTGCGTGGCCTCGTCCAGCCAGCGGGAACGGATCGAACTGTCGCTTGCCGCGACCGACCTGCTTGATCACTTCACGCCATCCATTTTCAGCGCCACCATGGTTAAAAATGGCAAGCCCGCACCGGATCTCTTCCTCTATGCCGCGGCTGCCATGGGTGTAGAACCCTCGGCCTGCTTGGTGGTCGAGGACAGCCCGGCCGGCATTGTTGCGGCACAGGCCGCCGGCATGCGGGTTTGCGCTTTTACCGGCGGCTCGCATACGGGATACGCGTCGTACCAGGCAGCACTTGGTGCCCTTCATCCCGATGCAAGGTTTGACGCCATGGAAGAATTGCTCCACTTTGTCCAGGGAGCGAGGAGACCGGAAAACCATTCTGATGCGTAAGCACCTCATGGCCGTGGATGTGGGCACGGGCAGTGCGCGGGCCGGTGTCTTTGACCTTGCTGGCCGCCAGCTTTCGCGTTGCGTGGTGGCGATATCGCTGCACCAGCCCCACCACAATCACATGGAACTGGATAGCGACGAAATCTGGAACTCCGTGTGTGGGGCCGTGCGAGCAGCCCTTGCGGCGGCAGATGTAGACGGTGCGACCGTCGCGGCGATCGGGTTCGATGCCACTTGTTCGCTGGTGGTCCGAGATCGAAATGGTGAGCCGCTTTCCGTTTCCACAACGGGCCGGCGCGAACTCGACACCATCCTGTGGATGGACCATCGCGCCATAGCCGAGACAGCCGAATGCAATGCCATCGATGATCCCCTTCTCGAGCGCTTCGGCGGGCGGATCTCCGTGGAAATGCAGGTGCCCAAACTGCTCTGGCTGAAGCGGCACAAGCCCGACACATGGGCCAAGGCGGGCCTTATCTTCGACCTGTGCGACTATCTCACCTGGCGTGCGACCGGAAACGAGCGGCGCAGTCACTCGTCGATGGCATCGAAATGGGGATATGAGCCTCAGGCACCTGGCAAACGGCCGGACGGTTTTTATGCCAAGGCGGGACTTGCCGACCTTGCGCAAAAGGCCGGACTGCCTGACCTCTCCCATCCCATCGAGCGTCCGGTCGACCATCTCTCCGATGCGGCCGCGCATGCGCTCGGCCTTACCTCCGGCTGCCTCGTTGCGCCTGGCCTTGTCGACGCCTATGCCGGAACGGTGGCCCTGTTTGCCGCTGATACGACGCAAGAGGAGCTTCCCGGCAACCGTGCGGCCTTTATCGCGGGCACGTCGAGTTGCATCGTCATCCTGTCGCATGACCCAATATCCGGACCTGGGTGTTGGGGTGGTTTCCGCGACGCCGCCAGTCCCGGGCTTTGGCTGCTCGAAGCAGGCCAATCGGCTTCGGGTGCTTTCCTCGATCACATCGTTCGGCTGCATCCCGCCGGCGGTGACCCGAGCAAGGAGCGGCACCGGGCGCTGCTCGATCAG
>JARXAQ010000307.1 GCA_029865825.1 Rhizobium sp. | reverse complement strand
CCGATCTGGCCGATGAAGAGGATCATCGGGATCGAATCCTGTTTGGCGACATGCAGGCCGGCCGAGGCGTTTGTGGCGCCGGGGCCGCGGGTTACCATGCAGATGCCGGGCTTGCCGGTGAGGCGGCCCCAGGCATCGGCCATCATCGCGGCTCCGCCTTCCTGACGGCAGACCAGCGTTTCGATGCCGCTGTCCTTCAGTGCATCCAGCACAGCCAGGTAGCTTTCGCCGGGCACGCAGGAGACCCGCTCCACGCCATTGGCCTTCAGGGCCTCGACGATCAGTTCACCGCCGGTCTTCTTCATTGGGCTGCCTTTCGTTCACGCTCGGCCAGTTCGGCCAAAATCTCGTCGGTATGCTCGCCGATGCGCGGGCTCGGGCGCTCATAGCGCAGCGGCGTCTCGGAGAGCAGGATGGGGGTGCGAACGCTTGGGATCGACGTGCCGCGATCGTCGGTCAGGTCGATCTTCAGGCCGCGTGCCTGAACCTGAGGGTCGTCGAACATTTCAGCGATCGAGTTGATCGGGCCTGCCGGCACGGCATTCGTTTCGCAAGCGGTGAGCAGGTCGCGCTTGAGCCACTTCACCGTCTCTTCCGTCACGATGCGGCGGACCTCGACCTTGTTGGCGACGCGGGCCTTGTTGGTGGCGAAGCGTTCGTCTGCCGCGACAGATGGAATGCCCAGTATGGCGCAGAGCCGTTTGAACTGGCCGTCATTGCCCACCGCAAGGATCAGATGACCATCGGCCGTCGGCACGACCTCGTAGGGGCTGATGTTCGGATGGGCATTGCCGAGGCGTGTCGGGGCCTTGCCTGATACCAGGTAGTTCATGTTCTGGTTGGCGAGCACCGCCGACATGACATCCAGCAGGGCCATGTCGACGAACTGCCCCTGGCCGGTCTTCAGGACGTGGATAAGGGCTGCCTGGATGGCGGTCACGGCATAGATGCCGGTGAAGATGTCGGCGATGGCGACGCCAGCCTTCATCGGCTCTCCGCCCGTTTCGCCGGTGATCGACATGAAGCCGGACATGCCCTGGACGATGTAGTCGTAGCCGGCGAAATCGGCATAGGGGCCGTCCTGGCCAAAGCCGGTGATCGAGCAGTAAACGAGCTTCGGATTGATCGCCTTCAGGCTCTCGTAGTCGAGGCCGTATTTCTGCAGGCCGCCGCGCTTGAAATTCTCGATGACGACATCGGCGGAAGCGCAGAGGCGGCGGACGGTCTCCTGCCCCTCTGCCGTCTTCAGGTCGACGGCGATGGAGCGCTTGTTGCGGTTGGTCGAATGGTAATAGGCGGCCGACAGGTTTTCACCATCCGCGCCTTCGACAAAGGGCGGCCCCCAGGCGCGTGTATCGTCACCGCCTTCAGGGTTTTCCACCTTGATGACCTCGGCGCCGAGGTCCGCCAGCATCTGGCCGGCCCAGGGACCGGCGAGCACGCGGGCCAGTTCAATGACCCGGATGCCGGCAAGCGGCGGGTTTGCGGACGGGGCGTCAGTCATTCTCTATCCTCTGGGCAGGTCATGCCGGACGGTCATCGACAACCGCTGCCATGAGTTTTCCTGCAATCCAGCCAGTCTTAGCGCTGGTTCATGGCCTTCGCACTTGATTTTCTCTCATGGGGTCATTCCGTTTGGACAAGCCAGAGCGGGTCAGCTCAACCGTATGCGGTCGAGCCAAGCGAGAAAATCGGCGATTGCCTGTTCCCGGCCGATCTCGTTCAGCGTTTCATGGCGCATCTCGTCATAGATTGTGGTGGTGACCAGGGTCATACCTGATGCCATCATCCGGCGTCCGAGCCAGCGGATTTCGCGGCCTTTGTTGGTGGCCGGATCCTGGCCGCCACCGACCAGATAGACCGGCAGGCCCTTGGGCAGGCGAGCGAGGTGTTCGGGCGAGGCGCCGGCAAAGGTCAGGTGGAAGAGGTCCTGCCAGAGCGAGACGCTGGCATCGAAGCCGCAGAGCGGATCGGCGATATAGGCATCCACCACTTTCGGGTCATGCGAGAGCCAGTCAAACAGCGTGCGATGGCCGGGGATGGATTTGCCCCAGGCGGCGAAGGTGGCCTTGGGCAGGATTGCCGAGGGGACGTCGGAGCCTTTCAGCATCTTTTCGATCGCCAGCACCCCTTGCGCGAAGCGTCCGGCGAGGCCAGGGTTGAAGTTCGAGTTCCAGACCGACAGCGCCTGAAAGGCCTGGGGATGCGCGGACGCCGTATTCAGCGCAATCAACCCGCCCATCGAATGGCCGAAGAGAGTGACCGGCAGGTCGGGATTTTCGCTGACCGCGCGGTCGCGCATGGCGCGCACGTCTGCGATCACCTTGTCGACGCCACCACGGGCGGCATAGCGGCCGAGTTCGGCATCCGGGGCGGTCGTTTCGCCGTGGCCGCGGTGGTCATGAACATAGACATGATAACCGCCAGCGGAGAGCGCTGTTGCGAAGCCTGCGTAACGGCGTGAGTGTTCTGCAAGGCCGTGGCAGACGATCACGATGCCGCGCGGTGTGCCGGTTGCTGGGAGATGATGATAGGCGAGGCGGGCGCCGCTCGGGGCGTCGAGAAAATTCAGGTCTGCGAACATGCGGTCCTCCGTTGCGGCGATAGAATGGTATTTTATGTGCACGTGCAATGGAGGCCGGCGGATTTGCCGCTGTTCCGAGATCGACTGGTGACGAGGGAATTGCTAACCCCAACTTTAAGGGGCTGGCGCAAGAGTACCGCCGAGATGGCTTCGGAAAGCGGCAGGGGGGGGATGACGCCGAGGCGAGGAGATCCCGAACGACAAGGTGTTTGCCGTCCTGACGCGCGGCGGGACCTGCCCAGGACTTGTCCCCGTTTCCGATTCCCCTGCTTCGGCGCTGCGTGTGTTCAAAATCGACCACGCACGCTTCCAGTAGAGGCGAAAAAAGCCTCGACATCCGGACAACTTCCGCATTGTGGCGTTGCCCCGACCAGGCAATTCGCCTAGATAGCGTGCAAACCCCCATCAGACGCCGGAGCAATTTTCCCAATGGCACGTCAGTTCATCTATCACATGTCGGGACTGAACAAGTCCTACGGCGCCAAGAAGATCCTTGAGAACGTCAACCTGTCCTTCTACCCGGATGCCAAGATCGGTATCCTCGGTCCGAACGGTGCCGGTAAGTCGACCGTCCTGCGCATCATCGCCGGCCAGGACAAGGAATTTACCGGTGAAGCCTGGCTCGCCGAAGGTGCCACCGTCGGCTACCTTGAGCAGGAGCCGCATCTCGATCCGGCGAAGAATGCCTTCGAAAACGTGATGGAAGGCGTGGCCGACAAGCAGGCCGTGCTCGATCGCTACAACGAACTGATGATGAACTATTCCGACGAAACAGCGGAAGAAGGCTCCAAGCTTCAGGACATCATCGACAGCCAGAACCTCTGGGATCTGGAACAGCAGGTCGAAATGGCGATGGAAGCGCTGCGCTGCCCGCCGAAGGACGCCGACGTGACGCTGCTGTCGGGTGGTGAACGCCGCCGTATCGCGCTTTGCCGCCTGCTTTTGTCGCAGCCGGACCTGCTGCTGCTCGACGAACCGACCAACCATCTCGACGCCGAGACGATTGCCTGGCTCGAAAAGCACCTGCGCGACTATCCGGGCGCCGTGATGATGATTACCCACGATCGCTACTTCCTCGACAACGTCACCGGCTGGATCCTCGAACTCGACCGCGGCCGTGGTATTCCCTACGAAGGCAACTACTCGGCTTACCTGCAGGCGAAGGCCAAGCGCATGCAGCAGGAAAACCGCGAAGAAGCCGGCCGCCAGAAGGCGCTGTCGCGCGAACAGGAGTGGATTGCCTCAAGCCCGAAGGCGCGTCAGGCCAAGTCCAAGGCGCGTATCAAGGCTTACGAACAGCTGGTGGATGCAGCCGACGGCATCCGGCCGGGTGATGCGCAGATCATCATCCCGGTGTCCGAGCGCCTCGGCCAGGTGGTCATCGAGCTCGACGGCATCACCAAGGGCTTCGAGGGACGCACACTGATCAACGACCTGTCGATCAAGCTGCCGCCGGGCGGCATTGTCGGCATCATCGGCCCGAACGGTGCCGGCAAGTCGACGCTGTTCAAGATGATCACCGGCCAGGAAACGCCGGATGGCGGCTCGATCCGCGTCGGGGAAACCGTTCACCTCGGTTATGTCGACCAGAGCCGCGATGCGCTCGACGGTTCGAAGACGGTCTGGGAAGAAATCTCGGGCGGTGCCGAAATCATCAAGCTCGGCAAGTTCGACATGAATTCGCGCGCCTATTGCGGCGCCTTCAACTTCAAGGGTGGCGACCAGCAGCAGAAGGTCGGCAATCTCTCGGGCGGCCAGCGCAACCGCGTGCATCTGGCCAAGATGCTGAAGGCCGGCGGCAACGTTCTCCTCCTCGACGAACCGACGAACGACCTTGACACCGAAACGCTCGGTGCGCTGGAAACGGCGCTCGAAAACTTTGCCGGCTGCGCCATCATCATCAGCCACGATCGCATGTTCCTCGACCGCCTCGCGACCCACATTCTTGCCTTCGAAGGCGATGGCCATGTGGAATGGTTTGAGGGCAACTTCGAAGATTACGAACAGGACAAGGTCCGTCGTCTGGGTCCCGATGCGTTGAACCCCGGCAGCCAGTCGTACAAGCGCCTGACACGCTGACGGTCATTGAAATCAGTTTGAGCCTAGCAAGGGTCGGCGTTCACTGCGCCGGCCCTTGTCTTTTTCCGCCGTCCTATACGGGCGCTCTTATGGACTTATTGTATTTTAGCCATTTTTAATTTCCGCTGTGTAGCCTCCTTGGATCGTCATTCGCGCTGTGTCTTTTCGCTGGCGCTTCGCACACGTTCCGGGACATCTCATGGCCGCTCTATCGCTTCGCAAACTGCTTTATCTCATCGCGACCGCACCGCTGCTCGCCTTCCTCTGGCTGAGTGTCTCCTCCGTCTGGTCGAGCTATCAACAATATGCGCAGCTTGAGGGACAGATGGTGGTGCAGTCACTGGCTATGACCGGTGGACGAATTGCACAGGTTCTGCCGGCAGAGGCATTTGCTTCGCTTGACAATCGGGCGGAGCGTCGCAAGGCCGTGGATGCGGCGCTCGTCGAACTGAAATCTGCTCACGCGGCGTGGAAGGCGCAGGGCGGAGTAGACGAGACCATAGACCGGGCCTTCGCGTTGATCCTCGAAAAAGAGCAGGGGCTCGCGTCCTACCGGAAAAATGTCGATGCCGGCACGGCGACAACCGATGAAGCTCTCTTTATCCTTCAGCCGGCTTCCGCAGCAGGCCTAGAGCTCGTGCGGCGTTCAGGTGGCACAATCAACGATCTTGGCCTCTCAAGGTTGATCGAAGGCTATTATGCTCTCATGCAGGTCAACGATGCCGGTCTGATCGAGATCCGCCTCGGCGAGCAGTATTTCGAGGGCAAGCCATTGGCCCAGAAGCAGTTTTCCTTCCTCCTTCATGCAAAGGGGCTGCGGGATCGGTTTACACCGTTGCTGCGAGAGTTCCTGCCCGGGGACGTTGTCGGCCCCTTCGATGCGTTCCAGAACGGAGCGGATGGCCAGTTTCTGCAATCCAGTCGTGAAAAGCTCTGGGGGAACGCGCCTGTTGCCGCCGATGCCATTGTGGGCGAGCAGTGGAGCAAGACCACCGGCGCGCAAGCCGGTTTGATGGCCAAACTCATTGCCCAGACGGACGGGTTCCTGACCAATGGTGCGCAGGCAAAACTCGACAGCCTATATGCGCAGTTCCTTCGTGGTGCCCTTGTTGCCGGCGGCATCACACTGGTGGTCCTTTCGCTCTTCGCTTTCGTGGTCCGCACTGTCTCGCGCATGATCCTGTCGATCGAATCACGCATGAAAACGCTGGCCGAAGGCAATCGGGACACGCCGATCCCTTTTACCGAGCGTTCTGACGAAATCGGCGGCATGGCGCGTTCCGTCGCAGTGTTCCGGGAAGCTGCCATTCGCAATGCCGAACTCGAAGCGGAGGCGGAAGAGAACCGCAAGCGCGCCGAACTCGAACGTGTCGAAGTGCAGCGGCTGGCGGAAGCAGAGGCCGAGGAGCGTTTGAACAAGGCTACCGGTTCGCTGGCAGCGGCGCTCCGCCGGCTGGCCTCCGGCGACCTGGTCTGTGAGATCCACGAGCAATTCGCGCCGCAGTTCGAGGCGCTGCGCCACGACTTCAACACGTCGGTCGAGCAGTTGCGCTCGGTACTCGTCTCGGTGGGCGTCTCCGCCGGTGCCGTGAGAGGTGGGTCGGGTGAGATTTCCCATGCTTCAGACGATCTCGCCAAACGCACGGAACAGCAGGCGGCCTCGCTCGAAGAGACGGCAGCAGCGCTCGAAGAGATCACCTCCAAACGTCACGTCAACGTCGCGCCGCACGGGCGAGGCGCGTGATATCGTGCGCGATACTCGCAATCGGGCGGAACAGTCTGGCGTGGTGGTCGGCAATGCAGTGACCGCCATGGAGCGCATCGAACATGCCTCCAAGCAGATCAGCCAGATCATCGGCGTGATCGACGAGATTGCCTTCCAGACCAACCTGCTCGCACTCAATGCCGGCGTGGAGGCAGCCCGTGCCGGTGAAGCGGGCAAGGGCTTTGCGGTCGTCGCCCAGGAAGTCCGGGAACTTGCCCAGCGTTCGGCCAATGCCGCCAAGGAGATCAAGTCGCTGATCGGCAATTCCGAGGTGGCCGTCAGCGAGGGGGTGAAGCTGGTCAACGAGACGGGTGAGGGCCTGAATGCAATTTCCGGCCTGGTGCAGGCCATCAACGAGCATATGGATGCGATCGCCGCTGCCGCGCAGGAGCAGTCCGTCGGTCTCGGCGAGGTCAATCAGGCCGTCAATCATATGGACCATGCGACGCAGAAGAACGCTGCCATGGTCGAGGAAATGAATGCGGCCTCTGCGGGGCTTGCCCAGGAGGCGGCGAGCCTCGCCGACCTGTTGCGCCAGTTCCGCACCGATGTGGCTGGCGGGCGTGGCCAGGGGCAGCGCGCGGCCTGAGCGAACGGAAGGTCAGGAGCGGTTTTCATCCCGGCAAGCTTTGCAACAGGACGGCCGCCTTTGGGCGGCCGTTTGGCTTTATGCCGGTTGGGCACACCGAACCATGACTTTTGACTTGCCTCACTCACAATAATCACATAAACATATCTTTATGTGATTATTGTGAGTGAGGCTTCGGATGCAATTTGGTGTCGACAGTCTGGTGGATCTGCTCAAGGCGGCTGGTGAGCCGACCCGTCTGCGCCTGCTGGCGCTCCTCGCGGCCGGTGATCTCACCGTGACCGATCTTACCGAAATCCTCGGCCAGTCACAGCCCCGAATCTCTCGGCATCTGAAGCTGCTCGCAGAAGCCGAACTGATCGACCGGTATCAGGAAGGCGCCTGGGCCTATTTCCGGCTGCGTCAGGAGGGATCGGCATCCTCGCTGATCCGCATGTTGCTCGACGTGACGGAGCAGGCCGATCCTGTGCTCTTGCGCGACCGTGACCGGCTCGCAGCCGTGAAGCGCGCCCGGGCAGAGAAGGCGCAGGACTATTTCAGCCGCAACGCCTCCGAATGGGACGAGTTGCGTCGTCTGCATGTCAACGACGCCGATGTCGAAGCCGCACTTCTGCGGCTGATCGGCGAAGAGGCCGTCGATGCTCTGTTGGACCTGGGCACGGGTACCGGCCGCATCCTGCAACTTCTCGCCGACCGCTATCGCCGCGCCGTGGGCGTGGATGCGAGCCGCGACATGCTGTCGGTCGCCCGCTCCAATCTCGACAAGGCCGGGATCCTTTC
>JARXAQ010000257.1 GCA_029865825.1 Rhizobium sp. | reverse complement strand
CGCCCTTGTGCATGTCGCCCTCTTCGAAGGCGAGGTTGCCATCGACGGTCACGGCACCGGTGTCCGGATGGACGCGGTGATTGGTCGTGCCGGTCATGAAGCGCAGGCGATCGGCGGCCGGGTTGAAGTTGACCACGACGGGTGCGTCACCAATGGTGAGAGGCTTGTCCATCTTGGCCACTTCTGTCGCAGCACCGGTCGCCGGATCGATGGTGACGATCACGTTGTCTGCGGTTACGCCGACCAGGGTCTTGTTGCCGGGACGATAGTCGATGCCGACGAGCCGCTCGGCACCCGTCACCTCGACGGACTTCGAGACTTCGGGCTTGTCCGTATCGAACATCACGAGGGTCTTGTCGCCGGCAAGGCCGACGACCTGCGCGGCCTGGGCGCCGAAGGCGGTGAGGGCGGTGGCAGCAGCGAGGCTGAGAACGCGAATGCTGGTCATGATAGTCTCCCGAGTGATTGAACTGGTGACATCGGTTTGATGCCTCCTGATCACTCGACACGCGACCACCCCCGATTGGATGCAGCCCGATCAGAATTATTTTTTGCATCCAAATCACAGCGCCCCGTGTCTCTCGTTCAGGAAGGGAATGAGATGACAATTTCGACAACCAGCCAAAACGATGTGCGCATCCCTCGCGACCTTGGTTGCCAAATCGGCAAGATTGCCTACTTTCGCAACACGAGACGTGAAGGAGAGTGGATGCAGGACCCGCAAAGCGAGCTGGCGCAGGCGCTGAAAGCATGTGCTGCCGGAGACAGGGCTGGGCTCGCCACCATCTATCGCAGCGAAGCCGCCCGCATGGTGACGATTGCGCAGCGCATCCTGCGCCGCCACGATCTGGCCGAGGAAATCGTCCAGGAAGCTTTCCTGCAGATCTGGAGCAAGGCCTGGCAATACGAGCCCGGTCGGGGTTCGGCGCGCGGCTGGCTCTATGCCATTGTCCGCAGCCGCGCGCTCAATGCGCTGCGCGATGGCGGCCGTGAGGAACTGACGGAGACCGAAAGCCTCGAGCGGCTGCAGGACGAGGGCGCGGATGGGCTTTATGTCGATCTCTTCGACCAGTTGGACAGTCAAAGCCGGCTGCGGGCCTGTCTCTCGCGGTTGGATGGTGTGCGCCGCAAGACGGTGATGATGGCCTATGTCTCCGGTTACAGCCACGGTGAGATCGCCGGACGGCTGAAATTGCCGCTCGGCACGGCCAAGGCCTGGATCCGCCGATCGCTCTCGGCACTCAGGGAGTGCATGGGATGACGATATGGCAGAGTCTGACCGAACGCGCCGATGCCTATGTTCTGGGCCTCATGGAGGATGGCGAGCGCCGCCGTGTTGAGGAAGAGATGGGCACTGACGAAGCGCTCGCCCGCGCCGTTGGTGCCGCGCGTGACCGTTTCATCGAGCTTGATCTTGCAGGACCCGCCGCGCCGGTTTCGACCGGCCTTTGGACACGCATTGAAAAGGGGCTGAACGCTACGCCGTCTCCGGCTTCAGCCACAGACCGCGCCCCCCCAAAGGCAACCAACGACAACGGTGTATCGCGCTGGAAGCGTCTCGCTTTGTCCTCGATCGCGGCCTCGCTCCTTTTCCTCGCGGTCGGCGTCTACGCGCTGATGCGGCCTGTGGAGCCGCAGGTGATCGCGATTCTGATGAACGATACGGGAGAGCCGGTCGTGATGATCGAAGATTTCGGCAACGACACGGCCAAGGTGACGCCGCTGGTCGATGTCGCCGTACCGGCGGATCGTTCGCTGCAACTCTGGACGCTACCGACGAAAGACATGGGGCCGGTATCGCTTGGGGTTCTCGACGGTTGGCAGATGGCGACGGTCGCGGGGCCCGCGCTTCCAAGCCCACAGGAAGCGCAACTCTACGAAATCACAGTGGAACCCTTGGGAGGCTCACCGACCGGTCGACCGACGGGGCCGATCCTCGGCAAGGGCTTCGCCAAGGCGCCACGCCTCTGACACATACACAAAAGCCGGCTGTCGCCAGCCGGCTTTTGTGTTGCAGGGATGGCTGGATCAGAATTCCTGCCAGTCTTCCTTGAGCGCAGTGTTGCCTCGGACGGCCATGGGACGTCCCGCCGGGCGTCTGTCGCCCGATCCGGCAGACGGCGCCGCGCGTGCGGGCGCCGAAGTCTGGCCGATCGTGCCGGAGTAGTGGTGCCCCAGCGTGAACCGCGCGATAAACTGCCGCAGCCGTTCGGTTTCGTGTGCCAGTGTGGCGCTCGCCGCATTCGATTCTTCGACCATCGCGGCGTTTTGCTGGGTGACCTGGTCCATCTGGTTGACCGCCGAGTTCACCTCGGACAAGCCCGTCGCCTGCTCGCGGGCGGAGCTTGCGATCGCCTGCATGTGGTCGTTGACCGAGATGATGTTCTCCTGGATCGTCTTCAGCGCTTCGCCGGTTTCGCTCACCAGCTTCACGCCGTTCTTGACCTCCTCGGACGAGTTTCGGATCAAGTCCTTGATCTCTTTTGCCGCCTGCGCCGATCTTTGGGCCAGCTCGCGCACCTCCTGAGCGACAACGGCAAACCCCTTGCCGGCCTCCCCCGCGCGGGCCGCCTCGACACCGGCATTGAGCGCCAAGAGGTTGGTCTGGAAAGCGATTTCGTCGATCACGCCGATGATGTTGGAGATCTGGTTGGACGACTGCTCGATGCGCGCCATGGCGCCCACCGCCTCGGCGACGATCTGACCGGAACGCGCAGCACTCGTATCGGCCATCTGCGTAGAATTGCGCGCCTCTTCGGCCCGTTTAGAGGCGTTGTTGACGTTGACGGTGATCTCGTCGAGGGCCGCTGCCGTCTCTTCGAGGGAGGCCGCCTGCTGCTCCGTCCGCTTGGAAAGATCCTGCGCGCTGTGGCTGATTTCGCGGGTCCCGCTATCGATCTGGTCGGTCGACTTGGCGACGGCGCCGAGTGTCGAGCCGAGCTGGGTCACGGCCTCGTTGAGGTTGGTGCGCAGGGGTTCGAAGTCTGGCGCGAAGGGCTTGTCGATGGTGAAGCTGACATCGCCATCCGCCATTCTCTTCAGCGATGTTCCGATCATATCGACCGCAAGGACCCGTTCCGTGACATCGGTTGCGAACTTCACCACCTTCGTGACGCGGCCACGATCGTCGAGGATCGGGTTGTAGGAAGCGTTGATCACGACCTTCTTGCCGCCTTTGCCGTAGCGCGTGAACTCGGCTGCCTGGAAATTCCCGGCGCGCAACTGCTTCCAGAATTCCTGGTACTCGCCAGTGCGGGTGTAATCCTGATCGACGAACATGCTGTGATGTTTGCCCTTGATCTCGTCGAGCCGGTAACCCAGTGCGTTGAGGAAATTCTCGTTGGCAGAGACCACCTCGCCCTCGGGCGTGAATTCGATAATGGCCTGCACGCGGCTGATCGCGACCATCTGGTTCTGGTAATCGAGATTTTGCAAACGGGCGCTGGCATTGGCCCATTCCACCACGAAACCGGTTGTCTTGGTGCCGTTCTTAAGCGGCGTGACGATCAGGTCGAAGGCGTGAGGCCCAACCCAGATCGTCGCCTTGTGCTGTGCATTGAGGCTGGTCAGCATGTTGCGTTGGTGGGACGGGTTCTTGTGGAAAATGTCGATATTGCTGCCGATGAGCTTGGCGAACTCAAACCGCGGCAACTCCTTTTTCAGGTCGCTCTCGGCTTCGCGAAGCATGTCGCTCACGGCGGCGTTCATGTAACGGATGTTGAGCTTCTCATCCGAAATCATGATTTTGGCGGTCACGACTTCGAGGGATTCGAGCTGCGCTTTGGTGATGTAAGACTTTCCAAACATGTTTGTTCTGGTCCTTGCTGCCAATGTTTGCCACGGATCTTTCGGCTTGCTCGGCACGAAAGTAGACAAAGACCAGACCAACGATTGCGATTGTGATATTTTGTATATCTTGTTGATTCTGCTGTCTTTTCTTGATCCGACTATAGAAAATTAGATGTTTCGAATGTGTTAAGTTGCACTTGGGTTGCCAATTTTTTTGACAGCAGCCAAAAGCAAAGGCCGCGATCGCTCGCGGCCTTTGCTCTCGGATAGGAAAGGAAAATGGCTTCAGAACAAGACGCTTGCGCCTTGGTCCGCCGGACCGGCTATCCGCCGGAAGCTTGCAAACAATTCGCGCCCCATGCCGTACTCGTTCGCCTCGAGATCGGTGGTCGCATTGTCGCGCGCGGCAAACGCGGCCGCGTCGACGAGCACTTCCAGCGTGCCGGCAATCGCGTCCAATCGCAGGATGTCGCCATCCTGGATCCGGGCGATCGGACCGCCATCGACGGCCTCCGGGGTCACGTGGATAGCGGCCGGCACCTTGCCCGAGGCGCCCGACATGCGTCCGTCGGTGACCAGCGCCACCCTGAAGCCGCGGTCCTGGAGCACGCCCAGCGGCGGCGTCAGCCGGTGCAGTTCGGGCATGCCGTTTGCCTTCGGTCCCTGAAAGCGGACGACGGCGATGAAATCGCGGTCGAGCTTGCCAGCCTTGAAGGCGTCCTGCAGTTCCTGCTGTCCATGGAAGACGATGGCCGGCGCTTCGATCACGTGGCGTTCTGGCTTCACGGCGGAGATCTTGATCACGGCCTTGCCGAGATTGCCGGTCAGCATCTTCAAGCCGCCATTCGACTGGAACGGCTTGTCGATGGTGCTGAGCACCTTCGGGTCGGCGCTGACTTCGGATGAGGGTTCACGCGACACGGTGCCATCCTCGGCGAGCTTCGGATCGATCGTATAGGCAACAAGCCCCTGGCCGTAGACGGTCCGCACGTCGTCATGCACATAGCCGGCCTTCAGCAACTGCTTGATCAGGAAGCCCATGCCGCCTGCGGCGTGGAAATGGTTCACGTCGGCAAGCCCGTTCGGATAGACGCGGGCGAGCAGCGGCACGATGTCGGAGAGTTCCGAGATATCCTGCCAGGTGAGCTGGATGCCGCCGGCACGCGCCATGGCGATCAGGTGGATCGTGTGGTTGGTCGAGCCGCCCGTCGCATGCAGGCCGACCACGCCGTTGACGATCGAGCGTTCGTCGATCATCTCGCCGGCCGGCGTGAACTCGTTGCCAAGCGCGGTGATGGCCAGCGCCCGCTTCGTTGCTTCCTTGGTGAGAGCATCACGCAGCGGCGTGCCCGGATTGATGAAGGAGGCGCCGGGCAGGTGGAAGCCCATGATCTCCATCAGCATCTGGTTGGAGTTGGCCGTGCCGTAGAAGGTGCAGGTGCCCGGGCCGTGATAGGACTTGGATTCCGCTTCGAGCAGTTC
>JARXAQ010000224.1 GCA_029865825.1 Rhizobium sp. | reverse complement strand
CGCAAGAAGGGCTCGCACACGGTGCGAGCCCTTCTTGTTTCCACTGCTCTCTGCCTGCGTCAGGCGACCACGATCACGCCGGTGAACAAGGCGATGATCAGGATGACCAGGACGACGGAGATCAGGATCTTCGCTATGCCCGCCGATGCGCCAGCGACGCCGCGAAAGCCGAGCAGGCTGGCCACGGCGGCAATCAGCAGAAAAATCAGGATCCAGTGCAGCATGGTGTGTTTCCTATGGTTGTTCCAACCCGGAAACAGGCAAAAGCGCCAATTGTTCCATGGGCGGATCCGGCGGCAGTTTTGGATGCGCTGCAACAAAAATCGGTTTAAGTTTTCGCTTGCAGCAGAAAGGGACACTTGACGCGGGATGCGGACTGGACAGGCGCGCATGCTTCTGCTCGTGTCCGCTATGGAGAGTCCGGCGGTTTTCGTTGCAGGACTGAGTGTATCGGAGTGAGGATCGAGGGAGATGGGATTGAAGATCGGATCGCCTAAGGAGATTTATGCAGGCGAAGCGCGGGTGGGCATGACCCCAGACAGCGCGCTGCAACTGCAGAAGCTCGGCTATGACTGCGTCATCGAAGCGGGAGCCGGCAAGGGTGCCGGCCTGTCGGACGAGGCCTATCGCGCAGCCGGTGTCACCGTCGTCGAGACGGCGGCAGCACTTTACGAAACGGCCGACATCATTGCGAAAGTGCGCCCGCCCGAGTCGGTAGAGGTGGATCGCCTGACGCCCGGCAAAACTCTGATCTCTTTCTTTTATCCGGCCCAGAACAAGGAGCTGCTGGACCAGGCAGCCTCCAAGGGCGCCAATGTGATTGCCATGGACATGGTGCCGCGCATCAGCCGCGCCCAGAAGATGGACGCGCTGTCCTCCATGGCCAATATCGCCGGCTACCGCGCCGTGATCGAAGCCGGCAGCAATTTCGGCCGCTTCTTCACCGGCCAGGTGACGGCCGCCGGCAAAGTACCACCAGCCAAGGTACTGGTGATCGGTGCCGGGGTGGCAGGTCTCGCCGCGATCGGCACGGCCACCTCGCTCGGCGCCATCACCTATGCCTTCGACGTGCGTCCTGAGGTCGCCGAGCAGATCGAGAGCATGGGCGCGCAGTTCGTCTATCTCGAATTCGAAGCCGCTCAGGATGGCGCCGCGACTGGTGGTTATGCCGCACCGTCCTCGCCGGAATTCCGCGAAAAGCAGCTGGCCAAGTTCCGCGAACTGGCGCCCGAGATCGACATCGTCATCACCACGGCGCTGATTCCCGGTCGTGATGCGCCGAAGCTGTGGCTGGCCGACATGGTTGCCGCCATGAAGCCCGGCTCCGTCGTCGTCGACCTTGCTGCCGAGCGTGGCGGCAACTGCGATCTGACCGTGCCCGACCAGAAAATCGTCTCCGACAATGGCGTGACCATCGTCGGCTATACCGACTTCCCGAGCCGCATGGCCGCCCAGGCCTCGACGCTCTATTCGACCAATATCCGCCATATGATGACGGACCTGACGCCGGCCAAGGACGGCGTTCCCGTGCACAACATGGAAGACGACGTCATCCGTGGCGCGACCGTTACCAAGGACGGGGCCATTACCTTCCCGCCACCGCCGCCGAAGATCCAGGCGATTGCGGCTGCCAAGCCGAAGGAGAAGGTGAAGGAACTGACGCCCGAGGAGAAGCGGGCGCAGGAAATCGCCGCCTTCAAGACGCAGACCCGCAACCAGGTCGGTCTGCTTGTGGGTGCCGGTGCGCTGATCCTGCTTGCCGGTCTCTATACGCCTGCCAGCTTCATGAGCCATTTCATCGTCTTCGTGCTTGCCTGCTTCGTCGGCTTCCAGGTCATCTGGAATGTCAGCCATTCGCTGCACACGCCGCTGATGGCGATTACCAATGCCATCTCCTCGATCATCATTCTGGGTGCCCTGATGCAGATCGGATCGAGCAATTACCTCGTAATCATCCTCGGCGCGCTGTCGGTTCTGATGGCCGGCATCAACATCTTCGGCGGCTTCATGGTGACACGGCGCATGCTCGCCATGTTCCAGAAGTCTTAAGAGAGCGAGGAGGGGAAAACTCATGGAATACGGATTCACCACAGCGGCCTATGTTGTCGCAGCCGTTCTCTTCATCCTGTCGCTCGGCGGTCTCTCCGGCCAGGAAAGCGCCAAGCGCGCGGTCTGGTATGGCATTGTCGGTATGGCGCTGGCCGTTGCTGCCACGATCTACGGCCCCGGAGCCGGCAACTGGTTCGTCTCGCTGGTCATGATCGCCATCGGTGGTGCCATTGGCTGGGTCGTTGCCCAGCGCGTCCAGATGACCGAGATGCCGCAGTTGGTCGCTGCCATGCATTCGCTGGTCGGTCTCGCCGCCGTCTTCATCGGCTTCAACGCCCATATCGAAGCTGTCGACGTGGCCGCTCTCGATGAGGCAGCGCGCTCGGCGCTTACAGGCTTTGCCGCGATCCTCGCGCACAAGACACCGGTCGAACTCACCATCCTCAGGGTCGAGGTCTTCCTCGGCATCTTCATCGGCGCCGTCACCTTCACCGGCTCGGTCGTCGCTTTCGGCAAGCTGGCCGGCAGGGTCGACGGCAAGGCGAAGAAACTGCCGGGCGGCCATCTGCTCAATGCCGGTGCGGCTCTGGGCTCTCTCGTTCTGCTGTTCCTCTATGTCGGTGGTGCGGGCGCCTGGACGCTCGTTCTGATGACGTTGCTCGCCTTCTTCATCGGCTATCACCTGATCATGGGTATCGGTGGCGCCGATATGCCGGTCGTCGTCTCGATGCTCAACAGCTATTCCGGCTGGGCGGCAGCAGCCATCGGCTTCTCGCTGTCGAACGATCTCCTGATCGTCGTCGGCGCGCTGGTCGGCTCCTCGGGTGCGATCCTCTCCTACATCATGTGCAAGGCGATGAACCGCAGCTTCATCTCGGTCATCCTCGGCGGCTTCGGCGGGACCACGGGACCGCAGATGGAAGTGACCGGCGAGCAGATCGCAATCGATGGCGAAGGTGTCGCCAATGCGCTCAACGATGCCGACAGTGTCATCATCATCCCGGGCTACGGCATGGCTGTCGCCCAGGCACAGCAGTCGGTTTCGGAACTGACCCGCAAGCTGCGGGCCGCCGGCAAGACGGTGCGCTTTGCCATCCATCCGGTCGCCGGTCGTCTGCCGGGCCACATGAACGTGCTGCTCGCGGAAGCAAAAGTGCCTTACGACATCGTGCTCGAAATGGACGAGATCAACGAGGACTTCCCCGAAACGGATGTGGCGATCGTGATCGGCTCGAACGACATCGTCAACCCGGCTGCCCAGGAAGACCCGAACTCCCCGATCGCCGGCATGCCGGTTCTGGAAGTGTGGAAGGCCAAGCAGGTCTTCGTCTCCAAGCGCGGCCAGGGCACCGGCTATTCCGGCATCGAGAACCCGCTGTTCTACAAGGAGAATACGCGGATGTTCTACGGCGACGCGAAGAAGTCGATCGACAGTATTTTGCCGATGATCAAGTAAGGCTCCGCTGGATTGCAAAGATGGAAAGCCGGGCGGAGACGCCCGGCTTTTTTGTTGGATCTTGTGTATCCGTTTTGATACATTGTGTGCATGAAGCTGATCCAGTGGCTTGGAAGCAGTCGGTCTGACGTTCGAGCGTTTCCGGAGGACGCCCGGATCGATGCAGGCTGGCAATTGGAACTGGTTCAGCGAGGATTGGATCCGGACGACTGGAAGCCGATGCCGACGATCGGCCCGGGTGTCCGCGAGATCCGGATCCGCGAAGCCTCCGGCGCCTTTCGCATCGTCTATCTTGCGACCTCGGATGACCGGGTTCTGGTGATCCATGCTTTCCAGAAGAAGACGCAGGCGACGCCAAAGAAAGATATCGAGCTTGCCGTTCAAAGGCTCAAGCGATGGAAGCAGGAACTATGAGCGAAGAGATTTGCGCCAGCGTATGGGATGCACTGGCGGACACCGAACAGGAAGCCGCCAATCTGAAGACACGCTCTGCACTGCTCTATGAGATTCGCAAAGCCGTTTTGGGGTGGGGCCTCTCCCAAGAGGAAGCGGCTAAGCGTTTGGGGTTGACGCGTCCGCGCACCAACGACCTTCTTCGCGGTAAGCTTGCCAAGTTCTCGCTCGACGCTCTGGTCAATATCGCCGCATCCGCAAAGCTGCAGATCGAAATTCGCGTGAGCGATGCAGCCTGATTGCGCGGGTGTGACTTCTCCTGGCACCGTCCCGCAGATCATCGCACTGTTGCCACCACCTCTTCGGCAATGCCCCGCACCAGGTCCAGCCCCTCGATCTCCCCATAATTGCCCCCCGTCGTCACCACGACGAGGTCGAGGCCTGGGATCATGACCATGGACTGGCCGCCATTGCCGACGGTTGCTGCGGCTTCAAGCCGTTTCCCGTGCCAAGTCACGCTGCGTGTCCAGAACTGGTAGCCATAACCATCCCGTGGGCCGGCGGAAATGTGGGGCCGGGTTGCGTCGGCGATCCAGTCTGCCGTCACGACCTGTTGCCCTCGCCAACGTCCGTGTTCGGCAAGCATCACACCGATCTTCATCAGGTCGCGCGGGGTGAGGCGCAGGCCGGCGGCGGCGAAGTGCACGCCCCTCAAAGTGGCCGTCCATTGCCAATCGGTGATGCCGAGCGGTTCGAAGAGCAGGTCACCCGCCAGAGCGCGCAGGTCCTTGCCCGTTTGTCGGGTCATGATGTCGGCGAGCAGGGCCGTCGCGCCGCCGCTATAGGTGAAGACCGCTCCCGGTTGTTCGGCGACCGGAAAGCTGAAGACGTAAGGGAAAGGCTCCTTGCGCCAGAGCAGACCGAGTTCGTCGCTCATACCCGATAGCCGATGAACCGGAGAGGCTTCTTCCCATTGCAGTCCCGACGACATGGTCAGGAGGTCGCGGATGCGGATAGTGCGCTTCTGGTCTGCGCCGGATATCCGCTCGTCCGGATAGAGCGAGGCCACGGATGTCTCCAGCGGCGGAACTTCGCCGCGTGCCAAGAGGATGCCGTAGAGCAAACCAACGATGCTTTTGCTCGTCGAGCGCATGTCATGCAGTGTCTCTGCATCGAAGGTTCGCCGCATGCCCCAGAGGCTGTAGAGTGTGCGATCCACGCCAGGCTTGTAGAGTCCCGCGACCAGTTTTCCATGCCGCAGGACAAGCAGGCTGTGCAGATTGTTGGGGTCGCTCGTCACCGTCTGCAGGAGGGCGCAGAGCGCCTTCGCGTCGAACCCCTCCGCTTTGGTATCGCCGACCGCCAGACCGTCTGCCTTCAAGGCGGGCGGCGCGCATGTCTGATCGGCGGCAAAGGTCGCGCCCGCATCTACGGTGAGCATTCCGAATGCAATCAGACCCAGTCTGACGAAATGCCCCGTCCGCTCAACCGCCGCCATCAAATCCCTGCGCATTACGCCGTCCCTGATTGTTCCATTTGTCAAAGACTATGGGTAAATCTCGTCGCGTGAAACTCGGATTGCCAGTCGAGGTTGTGCTGTGGCGAAAGATGTCAAAACCCCTGTTTTTGCGCGGAAAAAGCCTGTTCAGCAGCGCTCCGTCAGGATGGTCGAGACGATCCTGGAGGCCGCTGCTCGGATTTTGGAGAAAGACGGTTTCGACGGCCTCACGACAAATGCCATCGCAGAAAGAGCTGGCATCAGCATCGGTTCGCTCTACGAGTATTTTCCTAACAAGGAGGCAATCCTCGTCGCGATGGCGCGGAATATGCTCGCCGAGGACGAGGTGGTCATGGCAAAGGCCATTGAGTCTGCCCTGGCAGAGCCCGGCAGTGATGCGGTGCGCTCTGCCGTTCGGGCTCTGATCGGGCTTTTCGAAAGCAAGCGGGAAGTCCGGCGCGCGATCATGTACGTCCATGTCAGGCTTGGCCTGGCGGAGGAGCAGATCCTGCCGGTGCAGGCGATTGGCGGTCTCGTAGAGAGGTTGCAGGGTGCAATTTTCGGTGTTCCGGCTGCCCCTGTCGATCCGGTGAAGATTTTTGTGCTCGTGCGGGCCGTGCTCGGCGTGGTCAGAAGCGCTTTCATCGAGAGATCGCCGCTCTTGAGTTCCGATGCGCTGGAGGAAGAGCTTGTCATGCTCATCCGGCTCTATGCCAGCCGGTTTGGGGCGTCAGGTTAGCGCGGCTGCGTGAAGGGCCTGCAATACGCAAGACCCCGCCACGTGGGCGGGGTCTGCTGTCTTTCGGTGGTGTCAGTCCTCAGACATCCGCCTTGAACGACTGCTTTTGCGTGCCGAGGCCTTCGATGCCGAGCTCGACCACGTCGCCGGCCTTCAAAAACTGCGGCGGCTTCATGCCGAGGCCGACGCCCGGAGGGGTGCCGGTGGAGATGACGTCGCCGGGGTGCAGGCTCATGAACTGCGAGAGATAGGAGACGAGGTGGGCGACGCCGTAGACCATGGTCTTGGACGAGCCGTCCTGCATCATCTTACCGTTGACCGAGAGCCACATCTTGAGGTTCTGCGGATCTGCGATTTCGTCCTTGGTCACGAGCCAGGGGCCGATCGGGCCGAAGGTGTCGCAGGACTTGCCCTTGGTCCACTGGCCCGAGCGCTCCGTCTGGAAGGCGCGTTCGGAGACGTCGTGGGAGACGCAGTAACCGGCGACATAATCCATGGCGTCGGCTTCAGAGACGTACTTCGCGGTCTTGCCGATGACGACGCCGAGTTCGACTTCCCAGTCGGTCTTTTCCGAGGTGCGCGGGATCAAGACGTCGTCGTTGGGGCCGCAGATGGCCGAGGTCGCCTTCATGAAGATGACCGGTTCCGGCGGGACAGCTGCGCCCGTTTCGGCGGCGTGGTCGGAATAGTTGAGGCCGATGCAGATGAACTTGCCGGTGCCGGCGACGCAGGCGCCGATGCGGTCGGCTGCGATTTCCGGCAGGGAGGCTAGGTCGAGAGCGGCGATCTTTGCCAGGCCCTCCGGCGAGATGGCGGCACCGCCGATATCGGCGACATGGGCGGAGAGGTCACGCACCTTGCCGTCCTTGTCGAGGATCGCAGGCTTTTCCTGGCCAAGCGGGCCGACACGCATCAGTTTCATGGTCGTATTCCTTTCTAGATGGCGCGGCTGAGCCGCTCAATGTATGGCCCGCCTCACACTTTTCCTGGCAGTGCTCAGATCGTCCAGCCGCCATCAATGGCGAAGGCCTGGCCCGAGGTATAGGTGGCGCCGGCGATATAGACGGCAAGGTCAGCGATTTCTTCCGGCGTGCCCAAACGTCCCATGGGCTGGCGGGCGATGAAAGCGGCGCGGGCGGCGTCGTAATCCCCTTGGGCGCGCATGCGGTCCTGCAGCGACGGGCTCTCGACCGTACCCGGGCAAATGGCATTGCAGCGGATGCCTTGCGTCACGTAGTCGGCAGCGACCGACTTGGTCAAGCCGATGACGGCTGCCTTGGTGACCGTATAGGCGAAGCGGTTCGGCACGCCTTTGATCGCACTTGCGACCGAGGCCATGTTGATGATCGATCCCTCGCCACGCTCCAGCATGGCGGGCAGGACCGCCCTGATTGTGCGGATCATGGCGCGGACATTGAGGTCGAAGGCGAATTCCAGATCCTTGTCCGCCATGTCCATAACCGTTCCGCCATGGACCACGCCGGCGCAGTTGAACAGCACGTCGAAGGGACCGGTCTCGGCGACCACGGCCTTGACCGCGTCGTCGTTCAGCACGTCGAGCTTGCGGGTCTGTATTCCGGCTTCGCCATCGAGCGTCGCCAAGGCCTCGGTGTTGATGTCGGTCGCGACCACGGTTGCACCGGCGCGGGCGAAGGCCAGCGCGCTGGCGCGGCCGATGCCCTGGCCGGCAGCGGTCACCAGCACATGTTTGTTCTTCAGGGGCAGGTACATGATCTCCAGTCCTCCGTTCTTCGGTCGATGCTGATCGATTGGCGCCTCAGCGCATCGTCGCGTCAATCGACCGCTCCTCCCGTTGCGGCGGTGGCTTCATCCCGTCTCGGCCACCTTCATCCTATGACTTGCATAAAAGCTGGCATAATGCGAGCATCATTCATATGCAAAATGATTATTCACATATCATCAGATCTGATGTGGCGGCGGAGGAAGGGAACACGTGAGCGAGGCCGATCCGGATCGTTACCGCGCGCCGGCGCTGGACAAGGGGCTCGACATCCTTGAGCTGCTCGCCGGCGTCGATGGCGGCTTGACCCAGGCGGAGATCGCCAAGCGGCTCGACCGCAGCCCGAACGAATTCTACCGCATGCTCGACCGGCTGGTGCGGCGCGGTTATGTCGCCCGGCTGGAGGGCGATCGCTACATGCTGACGCTGAAGCTCTTCGGCCTGGCGCAGATGCATGCGCCGACGCGGCGGCTTGCCTCTTTTGCCACGCCGCTGATGCGCGAACTCGGCGAAAAAACGCAGCAGGCGAACCATATCGTCGTCTATGACCGAGGCCATCCGGTGGTGATCGCCCAGCAGGAGGCGCCGGGCTATTGGGGTATTTCCATCCGCGTCGGATCGCGCATGGGGCTGTTCGACACCGGCTCCGGCCATGTGCTTCTCGCCTTTCGCAGCCCGGAACTGCGGGCGATGATGGTCGCCGAACATGTCGGCAGCGGCGGTCCGGACGGGCGGATGACAGACGCCTTCGCGGCGCGGCTCGAACAGATCCGCCAGCGCGGCTACGAGATGATGCCGAGCGCCCAGACGGCGGGGGTCATCAACCTGTCGGCGCCGATCACGAGTGCCGATGGCAGCGCCATCGGGGCGCTGACCGTGCCATACATCGCGCTCATCAACACGCCGGGCGCAGCTGATATCACCACAACGATCACAAGCCTATGCGATACGGCCATACGCCTGTCGGATCTCGCTGGCGCCGGCCTTGGTAGTGAAGCCCTATCGCCAGACTGAATGATCGACTTTTGAAGCGACAGCCTTGGGAGGGGCCAGCCATGATCATCGATACCCATCTGCACCTGATCTACCGCGACCGCCTGTCCTATCCCTGGCTGAAGGATGTGGCGGCGCTGGATGCGGATTTCACCTATGAACGGTATATTCAAGAGGCCAGTCGGCTCGGGATCTCCTCGGTGCTGCATATGGAGGTCGACGTTGCGCCCGACGACATTGCTGCCGAAACTGCCATGGTCGAGGGCCTGTCACGCGAGCCGGGCAGCCTGCTCCGTGGCGTGATTGCCTCGTGCCGGCCGGAAAATCCTGACTTTGCCGCCACTCTGGAGGCGCGACGGGCCAATCCCTTCGTCAAAGGTTTTCGTCGCGTGCTGCATGTCGTGCCGGATGATGTCTCGGAGGGCGCGCTGTTCCGGGAGAACATCAAGCGGTTGTCGGGCACGGGCTTGACCTTCGATCTCTGCATGCTGCCGCATCAAATCGACAAGGCGAAGGCGCTGGTCGACCTCGCACCCGATGTCACCTTCATCCTCGACCACTGCGGCGTGCCCGATATCAAGGGGCATGGCTATAATGCCTGGAAGACGGGCATCACCGAAATCGCCATGCGGGACAATATCCGGGTGAAGATCTCGGGCATCCCCGCCTATGGCGATCTCGACGCCTGGACGCTGGAAGACCTGAAGCCCTATTTCGACCATGTCATCTCTGCCTTCGGCTTCGACCGGGCGATCTGGGGCTCCGACTGGCCGGTCTGCACGCTGGGTGGGGGGCTCTCCACCTGGGTCGCGACGACGCAGGCTTTGCTGCATGGGTGCACGACAGAGGAGAAGGACAAGCTCTTTTCCGGCAATGCCAAGCGGCTCTGGCAGCTCGGCTAACGTCCCTTGTCGCGCTCGACCATCAGGCGCCGCAGATAGCCGCGCATCGCTGTTATCAGGGCCTCGATGTCGTCGTTGGAGGTAGAAAGATCCTGCAGTGCATAGCTCTGCAGGATGATGCCGTCGATGCCGATCAGCATCTGGCGGGCGACAGCGCGGCCGATGCGGCGCAGATCCTCGTCGCGGTCATCCTCGAAGACGAGATGGCCGTAGAAGTCGATATAGGCGTTGTACTGACGCGCCGCCAGCCATTCAGAGCCCTTGGTGCGCAGAGCGTAGAGTGTCAGTTCCTGCTGGGCGATCTGCTTGCCGCGGGTGCGCTGGATATAGCGCCAGCTCGCCCGGATCAGCGCCTCGACCCGGTCCTCAGGTGCCTTCGGCAGGGCAACGTCCTGGCGATAGGCCTCTTCCATGTCGGCGATCAGGTCTTCGAGCACCGCGAGCAGCAGGCTTTCCTTGCTTTCGAAATAGTAGTGCAGGGTCGCGAGCTTCACATCGGCAGAGGCGGCGATGCGGCGTGTTGTCAGCGCTTCCATGCCACCCTCTTCCAGAGCTTCGCGTGCACCCTTGATGATCCGGTTGCGCGTCTCAACCCCCTTGCGGGTGGCGCCCGGTGCTGTTTTTGCCCTGATTGTGATCGCTGTTTCGCCCATCGTCCTACTGCGTCTCGTGGGTGATCCTGCCGTCGCAGATGGTGAGAACCACATTTAGGTTGGCAATCTCCTTGCTGGCAACGGCAGCGATATCGCCGGAGAGTATGACGACATCGGCGAGATAACCGGGTTTCAGCATGCCCTTTCGGTCTTCCATGAATTCGACCCAGGCGCCCGTCTTCGTATAGGCGGCAAGCGTTTCGTCGAGGCTCAGGCGGTGATCCGGCATATCGTCGGCCCAAGGTTTGCGGGTCATGGCGTCGTAGATGCAGCTGAGTGGCGGCAGCGGCGAGACAGGCCAGTCGGTGGCAAAGACGATCTTCGCGCCGGCATCGACCAGTGTCTTCCAGGCGAAGGCATAGGGCCAGCGCTCTCGGCCGATATAGGTGAGATAGGGTTCAAGTGGCAGGCCGGCCGAACCCGGCGGATGCGTCGGTTGCATCGAGGCGATGGTACCGGTCGTCGCAAAGCGCTTGATATCATCCGGGTGGACCACCTCGAGATGTTCGATGCGGTTGCGGTTGTCGCGCGGACCGTTGGCCTCGATCGAGGCCTGGTAGCCGTCGAGCACCATGCGGACTGCACCGTCACCGATGGCGTGGACGGCAACCGGCAGGCCGAGGCGATTGGACTCGACCGCGACCTTGTTGAAATGCTCGCCGCTGAAGAGCGGTTCACCCCGCCAGCCCGGTTTGTGGGCATAGTCGTCGACAAAGACAGCGGTCTCGCCTTCGGTCACGCCGTCCATGAACAGCTTGACGAAGTTGCAGCGCAGCTTGTCGGTGTCGAAGCGCGCGCGCCAGGCGGCCGCCTTGTCGGTGAGGTCGGAGAGCGGCATGAAGTTCTTCATGTGGAAGGGCATGCGAACGCGCACCGGCAGGCCTTCGGTCTCCTCGATCTCCTGCAGTATTTCCAGCTGGTAGAGATTGCCGTCCATGTTCTGGAACGAAGTGATGCCGTGCGAGGCGCAGTAGGCGAGCCCGTTTTTCAGGATGGCGATGTCGCGGGCACGTTCTGCTGCCGTGACCTCATCGGGTTCGCCACCGGTGCCGACGCCCAGGCCCTCCCGACCGCCCGTCACGCTCAGCGACGAGACGGGGCGGATGGCGTTGCTTTCGCGCAGTTCGCCAATGGCCAGTCCGTCCGGCCCCATGACGATCTCGTTGCCGACGCCGACGTCGCGGCCATGGAGGATACCCGCCATGTCGAGCGCGATCGTGTTGGCCCAGGCGGTGTGATGGTCGGGGGCGAAGATCAGCAGGGGACGGTCTGACAGGATGCGGTCGAGATGGTGTCGGGTGACGCGTTCGTGTTCCGAGAGGATCGTATAGTCGGCCGCCTGGGCCACGAGCACCGGCAGTTCCGGGTTCTCTTCGGCATAGGCGGTCACGGCCGCCGACAGCGCATCGAAACCCTTGACGCCGAAGAGCGAGAGTTCGCCCAGCGACACGGAGCCGCCGAAGATGTGCATGTGGGCTTCGTTGAAGCCCGGCATGACGGTGCCCCCCTTCGCATCGATGCGCTGGGTCGAGGGACCCCCCATGGCCCCGATCTCGGTGTCGCTGCCGACGGCCAGAATGCGGTTGCCCGCAAGTGCCACGGCTTCGGCGAAGGGCTGGCTGTCGTCCATGGTGCGGACGCGGCCATTGAAGATGATGATGTCGGCAGTCGCGGTCATCGGTCTGGTTCCTGTCATGCCGGCTCTCAGGCCTGCTGTTGTGCCTGATAGGTGATCTTGCCGTCGCAAATGGTGATTGCGGCGCGCACCGTGTCCATGATCGCATCCGGCGCCACGGCTTCAATATCGGTATTGAGGATGACGATGTCGGCGAGGAAGCCTGATTTAAGTTTGCCCTTCCGGTCTTCCATGAACTCTACCCAGGCGCCGATCGCGGTATAGGCCTCCAGCGATTCCTGCAGCGTAAAGCGTTCGTCGGGCAGGCCATCCTTCCACGGCTTGCGGGTCACGGCGTCCTGGATGCACTGGAAGGGCGAGACCGGGGAAACCGGCCAGTCCGAGGCGAATACGACGGTCGCACCGGCATTCTTCATCGTGCGCCAGGCGTAAGAATAGGCCCAGCGATCTTCGCCAATCTTCGCGTTTGTCGGTTCGATTGGGAAACATGTGCCGCCGGGATAGTGGACCGGCTGCATCGAGGCGACGACGCCGAGGGTGGCAAAGCGCGGGATGTCGTCTGGGTGAATGACCTCGATATGCTCGATGCGGTGCCGGTTGTCCCTGGCGCCGTTCGCCTTCACCGCCGCCTCATAGCCGTCGAGCGTCTGGCGGATCGCGGCACTGCCGATGGCATGCACTGCCACCTGCAGGCCGAGCGCATCTGCCTTGGTCGCGATGGCATCGAAGGCTTCTGGGGTAAACAGCGGCTCATAGGTGTAGCCCGGGCGGTCACCATAACCGTCGAGCATATAGGCCGTCTGGCTGTCGATCACGCCGTCCATGAAGACCTTGACGAAATCGCCGCGCAGCATGTCCGTCGCAAATTCCGTCTTCCAGCTTGCGGCCTTATCGAGGTCGGAAAGCGCCATGAAATTCTTCATGTGGTATGGGATGCGCATGCGGCAGGAGAGTTCGCCTGCCAGTTCCAGGTCGCGCATCAGGCGCAACTGGTAATGGTTGCCGTCAAAATTCTGGATCGAGGTGACGCCCCATGAGGCACAGTAATCGAGGCCGGCCTTGAGGATGGCGCGGTCGAGCGCGAACTGCTCCGGCGTCACGTTTTCTGGGTCCATGCCGGTGACCATGCCGAGTTCTTCGCGCCCGCCGGTGGAGGCCAGCGCCGAGACAGGGCCGAAGGCATTTCCCTCCCGCAGCTCGCCATTCGCCAGACCATCCGCGCCCATGACGATCTCGTTGCCGATACCGACGTCCTTGCCCTGCAGGATGCCGGCCTTTTCCAAGGCTGCGGTGTTCGCCCAGGCGGTGTGGTGATCGGGTGCGAACATCATGAAGGGGCGGTCGGGCAGGATGGCGTCGAGGTGATGGCGGGTGCAGGGCTCGGTCCGCGAAATGATCGAATAATCGGCGGAGAAGCCCATCAGCAGAGGTTCGTCGGGGTTCTTTGCGGCATAGTCGAGGATGGCGGCCTTTAAAGGCTCAATGCCCTGGATGCCGTGCAGGTTCAGTTGACGCAGCGAGACGGAGCCCGGGAAGATGTGCATATGGGCTTCGTTGAAGCCGGGCATGACGGTGGCGCCGGCGGCGTCGAGCTTGCGGGCTGTCGAGCCGGCCATGGCTTCGACCTCGGCTTTTGTGCCGACTGCGAGGATGCGATTGCCTGCGACGGCGACGGCCTCTGCAGTAGGGCAATCCGGATCCATGGTCAGGACGCGGGCATTGGTGATGATCAGGTCAGCGGTCTGGGGCATGGTCTGTTCCGTTCGGGTGTCGCGTCAGAGGTCCAGCGCTGAGAGCGCGCGGAAGAAGGCGAAGTTGTCGTGTTTCAGCTCGTCGTCGAGCGGATTGGGCTGCGAGGAGAGCTTGACGACCACGGTCTCGGTGGACGGGTCGACATAGAGCCACTGGCCATGGATGCCGATCGCGGCGAATGCGCCGTCTGCTTCACCGGACTGGTACCACTGGCTGCGATAGCGGCCATTGAAGAAGAAGTTCGGTTCGCCATCGACCCAGGCCTGGTGGTCGCCAGCTGTCAGCATGTCCTTGAGCCAGGTTTGGGGGATGAGGCGTTTTCCGTCGACCGTGCCGCCGTTGCGCAGCATCTCGCCTACACGGGTGAGGTCGCGGGCGGTCACAGAGATGCCTCCGGCGGCGCGCGCGGTTCCCTCCGCGTCGACCGTAACGCTCGCATGGTTCTTCGCGCCAAGAGGTTTCCACAGGCGCGCCGAGAGGACATCGGCGTAGCGTTCGCCGGTCGCGCGCTCGATCAGGATGCCGAGCAGGTCCGAATTGGGCGAGGCGTAGAAATGCGCGCCGCCATGCGGATGGGCGTCCTTCTGAAGGGTCAGAAGCAAAGCCAGCAAGGTTTCATCCGGCTGAGACGGATCCGCCGGGTTCCAGAGCGTCGCGCGGCGATAACGGGCATAGGCGCCATCGGTGTTGAGATAGGCCTCGTCGAAGGCGAGGCTCACGCGCATGTCGAGCACATCGCGGATCGTGCAGTCGCCATAGGCGGAGCCGGATGCTTCCGGCAGCAGGTCGGTGACCGGCGCATTCGGATCGATCAGGCCGTCGGCCTCAAGCGTGGCGATGACGAGGGCGGTCAGCGACTTGCTGATCGAGAAGACGATATGGCGCTGGTCGATGCCGGCATGCGGGGCGTAGTGTTCGGCGACGATTGTACCCGCCTTCATCACCACGAAGGCATCGGTATGGGCATAATCGAGATAGGCACCGACATTAAGCTGTCCGGCGAGCCCTTCGGGGAGCGCCAGACCGAGCAGGTCAGATCGGACGGGCATTCCCTCCGGACGTTCGGCGCTTGCCGATATCGTGGCGCTCGGCACCACTTCCGCGACATGGCTGAAGCTGAAGCGGCTGAACGGGGCCATGCGCCAGTTGGCAAGCGTCACGGCGCTTCTCTCGAACCCGTAGGCCTCGGCAAAACGCGTTGTCATTTGGG
>JARXAQ010000022.1 GCA_029865825.1 Rhizobium sp. | reverse complement strand
GCACCTGCCAGTCCATCGAGGAACGCCAGGCAAACCTGTCCCGCAAGCTGTCACGGGCAACCGGCCTTGTTCGCTCCTGGATCGACGTCGAGCTGGAGCGGCAGAATTCCGACCTGCTCAACACGATGAACCGCCGCGCCGAAATGCAGCTGCGCCTGCAGCAGACCGTCGAAGGCCTGTCGGTCGCCGCGATTTCCTACTACATCGTCGGCCTGGTCAGTTATGCCACAAAGGCGATCCCGCATGACGCTCTGCCCTTCGATCCGGCGATCATCACGGGCCTGTCGGTACCGCTTGCGGTGCTCGGGGTCTGGTGGGTCGTCCGGCGCATCCGCCGGAGCCATGAGGACGAAACGTAGTCAGCGCACGGTCGCCTCTTCGATCACGCCGGCAATCCATTCGTTGAGGCTCTTGTCTTGCGCACGAGCAGCAACAACGGCTGCCTCATGCAGCTTCGGATCAAGCCGCAGATTGAACTTGCCGGAAAATTGCCGGTAGGGTTCGACATTCTTTTCCGCACACATTTCGAGAAACACTTGAAGCGAGATTGCCCCTTCCGCGCGCAGCGACTCGATGCTGTCCCCATAAAAATCGGCGCCGCCGTTCAGGCCGAGAAATTCTCCGCGCAACAGGCCGATCTCGGGATCGAGGGAGACGACGGCCTTGTGGCCGAGGATGTCGATGACATTGTTCATGGCACTATCCCATTCTCCTCCAGCCATTTCCGAAGGCTGGCCACTGCACCGTTGTCCGTATCTGGCGAAGGATGCGGGCGGTGAAACACGCGGATCTGGTCGAACAGATAAACCCCGATCCGTGATCCCTCGCGCTCGCTGATTTCGGCACCGAGAGCAACGAGCAAAGCTTCGATTTCCGCCCAGCGGATCGATCCACTGACGGGGTGGGCGAAGATCTGCTCGAGCGTCATGCGATGTTTCCGCTTCATGGGCTATGATACCATAAAACAGTACCGATTCAAGCGAGTGGCGGCATCGTGGCGGGAAGCTGTTTAATTGCGGGGCAAGGCGTGTCGGGTACTCATAGCGAAAGGCTGATCAGGCCGGTGCCCGCCACCGCAAACACGGCACCCATCCAGGCAGTTGGCCGCGGCGCAATTCCCGTGCGCAGCCAGAGCATCGGCAGGATGACCACTGGCGTCATCGACGACAGGGTCGAGACGATCCCGACATTGCCGCCCTCCAGTGCCGCCATCAGCAACGACATGCCGAGCCCGGTTCCGAAGAACGACGCCGCCACACCGATCCGCAGCGACCGCCACTCGAAGGGCTCATGGCTCTGCAGTCTGCGGATCGGCAGCAGGGTCAGTGCGAGGAAGAAGATGGCCGCGAGACCCGATCGCACGGCCATGGCGGTGAAGGGTTCCACGCCATCGGCCATCGCAGGGCGAGCGCTCAGATTGCCAATGGCCTGCCCGAGCGCTGTCACGATTCCGATTACGATCCCGGATAGGGGAACGCCGCGAGTCAGCACACCGGATGTCGTTGCCACGGTGTTCCCGGCTCCGGGCGAATCGATGGCGAGCGCAATCCCGGTCAGGACCAGCGCCACGCCCGCCGCCTGCTGCAGGCTGATCGTTTCCCCGAGCACGAGATAGCCGAGGACGAGGGCAAAGGGCGAGGTCAGCGAAAACAGCAGCGCCGTCACGCGGGCACCAGCACTGTAGATCGCGGCAAAATAGGTCGTGCTGGCGATCATGATGCCGAAGAGGCTGGAAGCGGCGAGATAACCCAGATGCCAGGCCTCCAGGCTGCGCCATCCGCCGATCGCAAGCGACACGCTGCCGGTCATCAGGACGGCCGCCGTCATCTGCCAGCGGGCGAGGCGAAACAGCCCGACGCGTCCCTGGAGCTCGTTGATCAGCATCCCGCTCGTCGCGATGCAGGTCGCAGCGCCAAGCGCGAGAAGTTCGGGAATGAGCATGGAAACCGGTCTCGAGAGGAGGCGTCTAAGGCTCCTAGCATTCGCCGGCGCTCTTGGCCATCGGGGGCGCAGTGTCGCCTGTCGAGGCCCAGGAAGCCAGGAGGGCATCGGAACATCATGCATCTCCCCCTTGCCAGCAGGGGTCTATCCGGCCCAAGAAGGGCGGACCGAACTGACATGAGACACGCGTTTATATGGCAAAGCAGGCAAAGGCCAAGCTGGACAAGAAGGGCCTGACGGGGCTGGGGCTCGACAAGCTCATCGATATCCTTCTGGAGGAATCCGCCGCCAACAAGGCGTTGAAGACCCGCCTGCAGACGGCGCTGGCCGGTGAAACCGGGCCGGACGAAATGGCCCGCCTGCTCGACAGGCGGATCGATGCGATCGACCAGGCGACGACGCGTATCAACCGCGCCCGCGCCAAGGATCTCTCGGTTGAGTTCGCGGCGCTGGCCCGCAACATCCTCTCCGAGCTCGGCGGAGCCGACTCCAAGGCCGCGGCCGAGCGCATCCTGCGTTTTCTGGCGCTGCGCTTTCCCGTATCCGCCCGCCTTGCGACCGACAATGCCAGGCTCTGGAAGGTCTTCGAGGACACGGAAGTCGCGACCATCGAGCTGATCAAGAGCATCGATGCTGAAGAGCAGGTCCTTCTCGTGCCGCAGATCGAGAAACTGCGCCTGCGTGATCGATATGGCGAACACACCGGTTTCCTGCGGGCGCTGACCGGCGTCCTCTCCGCTCCCGCCGCAAAAGCCTGGCGCACGGCCCTAGCGGAACTCCTGCCGTCCGAACCCCTGAAACTCGGCGCCCTCGACCTCCTTCAGTCTCTGGCGCTGCATCAGGGCGATATCGACGCCTTCCTCACCCTTGAGCGACAAAAACCCGACAACCGCCGTGACACGCTCGCGGTGGCGGCCCTGCTGCACCAGGCGGAGCGGTTCGAGGATGCGCTGGAATGGGTGCGCGAGCGGCCGCGCGGCGTGCGCCTCATCCCGGTCAACGGTGTGCTTGCCTCCGTCGGCCCCGAATACGGCGCCCATGAACGCCGTCTGCTGGAGGCCGAGATCCTCGACCGGCTGAAGCGCCGGGAGGATGCGCAGGAGCTGCGCTGGCGTGAATTCGGCGAAACCCTCAATCCGGCCGTGCTCCGGCTCTACCTCTCCAAGCTCGACGATTTCGCCGAATTCGACGAGATGGACCGCGCCTTCGCCGTCGCAAAGGCCCATGACGACATCTACCTGGCGCTGGATTTCTTCCTCGCCTGGCCCCGCCTCGATCTCGCGGCCGAACACGTGATGCAGCACCGGCACGACTGGGAAGGGCGCTATTACGACGACCTCGCCCCGGCCGCCGAAACCCTCACGGCCAAGGAACCCTTGGCCGCCGTGGTGCTCTACCGCGTCCTGGTCGAGGACATATTGAGGCGAGGCATCGGCATGGCCTATCCCCATGCCGGCCGTTACGTCGGCGAACTGGCACGCCTGATCCCGCAACTGCCGGAGGGCCATGGGCTCTCGACCCATGCGGCCTTTCTCGCAGAATTGAAGCGAAATCACTCGAAGAAATACGGGTTCTGGAGTTCGGTGCCGGGTGGATTGGCGGGCTGATCTTTAACGGTCCCAGTAGGGCACCGGCCCATAAAGCTCTGCCAGATAGTCGATGAACAACCGCACCTTGGCCGGCAAAAACTGCCGGCTCGGATAAACCGCCGACAGCGCCACATTGCGCGAACTCTCATACTGCGGCAGCACCTGCACCAGGCGCCCAGACTTCAGCTCCGCACCGATATCCCATGTCGAGCGCAACCCGATCCCGAGCCCGGCAATCACGGCTTCACGGATGACTTCGCTGGAATTGGTCACCAGCATGCCTTCCGGGCGCAGTACGACAGATCCATTCGGCCCTTCGAGCCGCCAGGAATCCATGTTGTGCGCCGGCAAACAGCGGTGGCGCTTAAGATCGTCCAGCGTCTCCGGCATGCCGTGCTGCGCCAGATAATCCGGCGAGGCACAGAGCACGCGGCGCACCGGCGCCAGCCTGCGGGCAACCAGCGACGAATCATTGAGCTCGGCAATGCGGATCGCCAGATCGAAACCGCCGCCGACAATGTCGGTAAACTCGTCCGAGAGCACCAGATTGAGCGTGAGCTCCGGATGCGCCTCCATGAAGGGCTTCAGGTTTGGCGCGATATGCATGCGCCCGAAGGAGGTCGGCGCCGAGATCTTCAGCATGCCATTGACCGCCGACGAGCGGCCCGTGGCAAAGGCCTCCGCCTCCTCAAGCCCACCGAGTACGGTCAGCACCCGGTCGTGAAACCCCTGGCCGGCCTCGGTCAGCGAGATCTGCCGCGTCGTGCGCTGCAAAAGCCGCGTGCCAAGCTTGTCTTCCAGTCGCTTGATGCGTTTCGACACCACGGCCGGCGACAGGCCGAGATCGCGCGCGGCCGTCGACATGCTGCCCGCCGCAATGACGCGGACAAAAACTTCCAGATCACCAAGGTTCGTCATGAGTACAGGTGATTATTTCCGAATTCGTCATAAGTCCATAGCATTTGCGCAAGGTCTGATGCAGTGGTAAGAAAAATGAACCAGTTGAGTGCGGCATGGCTTGGCGCTAGCATGGCGAACGATGAGGGGGATGTTATCATGACCGAGGCCATAGCCTTCCTGCCGCCACGCGCCGATGTGCTTTCGCGCCGTGTCCAGATCCTCGCCGACCTGAAGGAACTGGTGCCGCCCGGCCGCCTGGTCGAGGAAGCCAATGCACTCGTTCCCTTCGAAACCGACGGCTTCATCGCCTATCGCCGTCGCCCGCTCGCCGTTGTCCTGCCCGAAACCACCGCCCAGGTGGCAGCCGTGATGAAATACTGCCATCGCTACGGTATCCCTGTCGTGCCGCGCGGCGCCGGCACCTCACTGTCAGGCGGCGCCATCCCGCAGGAAGATGCCGTCGTGCTCGGCCTTTCCGCCATGTCCCGCATCCTCAACGTCGATTATGCCAACCGCACCGCAACGGTCCAGGCCGGCGTCACCAATCTCGCCATCTCCGATGCCGTCGGTGGTGACGGCTATTTCTATGCGCCAGATCCAAGCTCGCAGCTAGCCTGCACGATCGGCGGCAAT
>JARXAQ010000350.1 GCA_029865825.1 Rhizobium sp. | reverse complement strand
TTCCACCACTTCAGCTCGTCTTCGCGGTTGCCCATGACGATAACAGGCATCTTGCGGTTGGCGGCAGCGATCGCCTGGGCAGCACCATAGCCGTCACCGCCCTGGGTGACGACGCCGACGAGCTCGGGCAGGCTCGGCAGGATGCCGGCGACGGCCTTCTGCGCGACGTCCTGCGCCCAGTCACCATGCACGGAGCCGACGATCTTGAACTGCGGGAACTGCTCGACACCGGCATGGATGCCGGCCGAGATTTCGTCATCGACGAAGACGCCGGCAAGGCCGCGGATCTCGAGCAGATTACCACCCTCAGGCAGCTTGCCGGAGAGGTATTCTACCTGGCTGCGACCCATTTCCTTGAAGTCGACGGCGATGCGCCAGGCGCAGGGTTCGGTCACGATGCCATCGAAGGACACGACCGTGATGCCGGCATCGCAGGCTTCCTTGACGGCGCCGTTAAGGGCTGTCGGCGAGGCGGCATTGATGACGATGGCGTCATAACCCTGTAGGATCATGTTCTGGATCTGAGCGGCCTGTTCGGTGGCCTGATTTTCAGCGGTGGTGAAGGCGTCGGCGGCTGCGACCTGGCCGGCCTTTACGGCTTCGCCGGTGACCTTTTCCCAGCTGGTCAGCATGGCCTGGCGCCAGGAATTCCCGGCATAATTGTTGGACAAGGCGATTTTCTTGGCAGCGGTGTCGGCAAAGGCCGTCATCGGCATGGCGGATACGCACAAAGCGGCTGTCGCCAGAAGAATTCTGGTGGCTTTCATCATCTCACTCCCTGTTGCCCGGTCTCATCGGACCGGTTTCCTCCTGTCAGCCAAGCAGACGCTCGGGCTGACCTCCCTGTCGAGTTTCCTCCTCTCGACGGAAGCAAGATGGAATAGATCGGAAGATGTGTATAGGGCGACGGTGGCAGCGCATGTGCGGGATTTACGAAATAAGGTGCGGGATCTCGCAGGACGTGATCGGCTCGTCTCTGTGTTATAGAGGACATGGCGCTTGGAGGAGCGGGTGCCATGGGAGGACTACCGATGCTCAACATCGCGCCGACGGCGCTGCTCGATCATTATCTCGGCATTTCCCGGCTGCTTGCCGGACAGCTGGATTTTCGCTCGGCCATAAAGGCGGTCGGCGCAGAGGTATCCCATATCATTCCGCACGACCATCTGGACGTCTGCATGACCATGGTCAACGGTCTCTATCACACAGCCTATGAAACCGGTCTCGATACCGCCTGGGGACAACTGGCGCCGGCGCCGGTCGCCAACAGCCCCATCCGGGCGCTGCTCTGGGGACAGGTCGACGTGATGATGACGGCGGACGCCCAGATCGACCCGCAGTTCCAGTTCGAGGCCTCCTTCACCCGGCCGATCTTCGAACACAATCTACGCAGCCGCATTCATGTGCCGCTGAAGGTCGGTGGAGAGGTCATCGGCGCGCTCAGCTGCTCCTCGCATCAGGTGGATTTTTACTCCGCCAGTGATGTCAGCAATGCCCAGTCGATCGCCGATCTGCTTTCGCCCTATTTCTTCGCGCTTCGGGCCGCCGACCAGGCCAAACAATCGGCGATCGTGGAGGCCGAGGCTCGTGCCCGCGAGGAGGGCTTGCGGCTTGGTGCTCTCAGTCTTACCGAAGCTTTGGAGCGCGAGCGGCAACGCATCGGCATGGATCTGCATGACCAGACGCTCGCCGATCTGACCCGCCTGTCGCGCCGTCTCGACCGGTTGATCCAGGAGCGCGACCTGAACGGCGAGGCGCTGGAGCCGATTGCCCGCAGCCTGCAACATTGCATGCAGGACCTGCGCGAGATCATTGAGGAAGCGAAACCCTCGGTCCTTCAGCTTTTTGGTTTTGCCCATGCGGTGGAAAATCATCTCGACCGGGCGGTGCGCGACCAGGGCTCCCAGATTAAGTGCAATTTGACCGATGAAACCGACGGTCTGATCGACCTTCTCGACCAGACTGTGCGCATCGCGCTGTTCCGGATCGTGCAGGAGGCGATCAATAATGCGGTGCGCCATGCCCAGGCGGATGCGATCGAGGTGCGTCTGCGCAACAACCCAACCTCCCTCATCATCGAGGTTTCCGACACAGGCCATGGCGTGCCGCGCAGAGAGCGTCGCTCGGGCGGTGGTATCGACAACATGATGACCCGGGCGCGGCTGATCTCTGCCAAGTTCACGCTCGGGCCGAACCGGGACGGGGGCGGGACGACCGTACGCCTGCAACTGCCTCTCACCAACAGCCGGCGCAAGGCTGCAGGAGACATGCCATGAAGGTCCTGATCGTCGAGGACGACCCGCTGCACCGTTCCTATCTGCTGGAAGCGGTCTGCGCGGCGCTCCCTGAATGCAAGACGGTGATCGAGGCGGAGAACGGCGCTGAGGGTGAGCGGCTCGCCCGCGACCACAAGTCGGCTCATGTCGTTATGGACCTGCAGATGAATGCGAGAAACGGCATCGAGGCTGCCCGCACCATCTGGAAGGAGCGGCCGGACACGCGCATCCTTTTCTGGTCGAACTATTCGGATGAAGCCTATGTGCGTGGCGTCTCGCGCATCGTGCCGGACGGGGCAGCCTACGGCTATGTCCTGAAGTCAGCCTCTGACGAGCGGCTGAAGCTGGCGCTGCGCAGCATCTTCGTCGAGGCTCAATGCGTCATCGACCGCGAGGTTCGCGGCATGCAGCAAAAGAGCCTCGGTCAGGTGAAGGGGTTCAGCGACAGCGAATACGAGATCCTGATCGATATCGCGCTCGGCCTGACGGATCGCACCATCGCGCGTCGGCGCGGCCTGTCTCTGCGCAGCGTGCAGAACCGGCTGCAATCGCTCTACGAGAAGCTCGACGTCTACCAGATGACGCCTGATGACGGCGAGGAGGGGCGCTTCAACCTGCGCGCCCGCGCTGTCACAGTCGCACTTCTGCGCAAGCTGTTGAACTATAGCGCGCTGGAACGGGCGGAAGCTGAACTGGCCGACTGGCTAAGGGCACATTGAGCGCGCCGCCCTTGCCGCCAGAGCAAAGGGTGTCTCCCTACTTGATGTACCAGCCCCAAGCGTCATCGCTGTCGAAAGCGGTGATCTGCTTGACCTCGAGATAGTTGTTGAGCCCCCATATGCCGAGTTCGCGACCGATGCCCGACTGCTTGTAACCACCCCACGGTGCTTCGGTGAAAGTGGGCTGCGAGCAGTTGATCCAGACAATGCCGGCGCGGAAGGCGCGTGCGACCCGCTCGCAACGCGCTTTGTCCTTCGACATCACGGCTGCCGCCAGGCCAAACCGGCTGTCATTGGCCATGCGGATGGCGTCGGCCTCGTCCTTGAATGGCTTGACGCAGACGACCGGCGCAAAGATCTCCTCGCGCCAGACGAAACTGTCTTCATCCATGTCGGTGAGGATCGTCGGCTTGAGGAAGAAACCGGTGTCGAGGCCGGCTGGCCTTTTGCCGCCATAGGCGACGGTGGCGCCTTCGCTTCGACCGCGTTCGATCATCGCGAGCACCTTGTCATACTGGCCCTTTGAGACGAGCGGGCCGAGCAGGGTGCCGTCGGCAAGCCCATTGCCGATGCGGATTTTTGCTGTCTCAGCGACGAGCCGCTCGATAAGAGCCGGGTAGAGGCTTTGCTCGACCAGAACGCGCGATGTCGCCGAGCAGACCTGGCCCTGGTTCCAGAAGATGCCGAACATGATCCATTCGACGGCCTTTTCGATATCGCTGTCGGCAAAGACGACGAAGGGCGACTTGCCGCCGAGCTCCAGGCTGACATTCTTGATGTCACGGGCCGCCGCCGCCATGATCCGCGATCCTGTCGGCACCGAACCGGTAAAGGCGAGCTTGTCGACATCTGGATGTTCGGACAGAGGCTGGCCGGCGTCTGGCCCGAGACCCGTCACAACATTCAGCACGCCAGCCGGCAGGCCGACTTCTTCGGCGATACCGGCGAGTTCAAGGGCGGTGAGTGGCGTAAGTTCAGAGGGTTTCAGCACCATGGTGCAGCCGGCGGCAAGCGCGGGTGCCACTTTCCAGCTCGCCATCAGCAGCGGGTAGTTCCAGGGAATGATGGCGCCGGCGACCCCGATCGGCTCGCGCACCACTTTGCTGGAAAAGCGCGCGTCACCGAGCGCGATTGTCTCCTCCGCTTTGTCGTCCATCTCTTCTGCAAGTCCGGCATAATAGGCAAAGCAGCCGGCCGCATCTTCCATATCCCAGACGGCCTCGGGCAAAGGCTTGCCATTGTCGAGGACTTCCATCCGGCCGAGCTCGTGTTTGCGGGTGAGGATGATCTCGGAGATGGCGCGCAGATAGGTCGCCCGTTCGCACCCGCTCATGCGCGGCCAGGGGCCGGTGTCGAAGGCATGACGGGCGGCCTTGACCGCCTTGTCGATGTCTTCGGCCGTTCCTGCCGGCGCCTGATGGATGACCTGTTCGGTTGCCGGATCGACCACATCGAACATGCCGCCCTTGGCCGGCGCCTGCCACTGTCCGTCAATGAAGAGGTTCTGTTTCATTGGTTCCCCTGCTTTTGTTATCGGGCGTTTTGGTGCCCTGTCTTCAACCGGCCACCTTGAGGATGGCTTCAGCCGCACGCGTGGCGCCGGCAAATTTCTGCATTTTTTTAGCGTTTTCGGTGAGCCGGCTCTTCATCGCCCGGTCGTCGAGGAGATCGCGGATCACGCCGGCCAAATCTTCATCCGACCAGTCGTAGCGGTTGAGCCTCTTGCCAACGCCGGTTTCCTCTGCGCGACGCGCATTGTCGTGGCCGTCCCAGCAATAGGGCATGACGAGTGACGGCACGCCGTAGTACAGCGCCTCGCAAAAACTGTTGTTGCCGCCGTGATGGATGAAGAGGCTCGATTGTTCGACGACGGAGGGTTGCGGAAACCAGCTGTCGAGGAAGACATTGTCCGGGACCGTCTCGTAGTCTTCGCGCCAGTGGCCGGCATTGATCAGGAATCGATAGGGCAGGGTGGCAAAGACGTCGATCATTCGCTTGACCACGTCGACATCCATGGCGCCCAACGAGCCGAAACTGGTCAGCACCAGCGGGCCATCATTGTGGCTGGCAAAACGCGGCGGCTGGTAGGGGGATTCGCGCCTGACGCAGCCGTCGAGGAAGACGAAACGCTGCGGATCAAGCGGTTTTGCGCGTTCATGCCGGATGATCTCCGGGGCGAGCAGCAGATTGAGGTCCGGGGAAGCATCGAGAAAGAGCGGGGCTGGCGGGGACTTCAGCCCGCATTCGCTCATGAAGCTGGACAGCCGCTTGTGAGAGGCCGTCGTGACCTTGCCATAGGTGGTTGAAAAGCTCTGCCAGCTTTCATTGGCTGTCGCCCCAAGGCCCGACAGATAGGGAGGCACCAGCGGGTCGGGAATTTCGGTTTCGGCGCAGGAGACCACGCGGACCCAGGGTACGCCGAGTGTTGCGATGGCCGGGAACATCACGACGTTATCGAGCACGATCGCATCGGGTTTCAGCCGCGCCAGAAGCTGGCGCAAAGGCTCCTCGACACCAATTGCCGTCTCGACGATCGCCTCCCATGTCGGGCCGACATAGGAGGTCAATTGATCATAAGGCGATTGCCGGAATGCGTGTTGATGCCGCGCGATGAAGTCGTTCCAGTCGGTCGATTGCTGCGAGACGCTGTCGCCGAGCTGGTATTCGGTAAATCCGTATTCGGCAAAGACGCCGCTGAAGCCTGGATGACAGATGAAGACGGGCCGGGCGCCCAGCCGGCGCAATTCCTGCGCAATGCCGACGCAGTTGAGGGCGGCGCCATAGCTGGCTTCGGGGAAGAGGGCGATGGTCTTCGATGCTGTCATGATCTCGTGCGTACGCTATCGCGAAACGATCTTGAATGCGGGGGGAACGCCGCGGCCGGCAAGCCGTGGTCGGAGCGAATGGGAGAGCTGGATATGCACACGCATCAGATCGGCGGCAAGCTCCATCTGGCCGCGCTCGATCTGTTCGAGGATCTGGATGTGCTCAAGATTGGATTGCATCAGCCGGTAGCTGTTGACATGACCGGCCGCCGCATTGCTCCGCCGACGGCGATGGTGATTGGTCAACGCCTCCCCCATGAAAGGATTGCCGCAACTCTTTGCCACCAGCATGTGGAAGTCGAAATCGGTGCGCTCGAAGAGTTTCCGGTCGAATTCCGCCTCGCTCATGCTTCTGAGGATCAACATGGATTGTCGGAGCGAGGTGAGCGCCGGCAGGTCGCGGCGGAAGTCCGGCATGGTCAGCGCCAATGGTTCCGTCGCCAGGCGATACTCGTAGGATTTGACCACGGCGTCGGCGCCCAGCGCAAATTGCTTGAGCAGCCATTGCTGGCCCGCACCCCGTTCGGCGAGATTGTCCTCGGAGAGTTTTTGTAGCGCGTTTTGTACCGTCTGGCGGGATACGTCATAGCGGCGCTGCAACCCGACCACGGTCTGCGCCTCGGCAATCCGGCCGGCCGCGAGATCGCGCAGGATGGCGCTGTAGATTTCCGTGTCGCCCTCGCCTTCGCCGACGTCGTCGAGACGGGCAACCGTCACCGGATCGACCGAAAGCAGGAAGCCGCCTTCGGCATCCGCCGCCACCAGTTCGCGTTCCGCCAGAACCTGAAGTGCCTTGCGCACCGGGGTTCTCGACACGTTGCAATGCTGGGCAAGCGCCTGTTCGGCCAGGCGATCTCCGGGCGACATGCCACGCTCGCTGGCGAATTCCAGTATTTTTTGCGCCAATTCAACATGGCGATGATGTATGCGTCCCGGCTCTGTCGCCATGCCCCACCTGCAGCAAATTAAGGAGCCATGCTGGCCTTTGGCAAACGTTTCCGCAAGGCCTTGCATCGTTCAACCAACGCAATTCTGGCATTGGAAAAGAAAATGTAAATTCCCTATTGACGTATTTTTTTTACAAATAATACTAAGGACCAGCGGCGACATGAGATCGGAACACCGACGTCTCGCCACAAGAGGTTTGGAACAATCAGCAACAAGGGAGAGATCCGTGCACATGAAGAGCGGATACGCCAATACGCGTGCCTTGACGGCAGCGCTGCTCACCACAGTCATGTCGATCACATCAGCGGGTGCAGTCAATGCAGCCGATCTCGTCATCTCGAACTGGGATGGCTACATGGCGAAGGACATTGCCGAAACCTTCAAGGCGGCGACCGGTCTCGAGATCGAGGTGGTCAACCATGCCACCAACGAAGAGATCATGGGCAAGCTGATGGCGAGCGGCGGCAAGGGCTATGACGTCGTCTTCGTCTCGTCGCCTTTTGCCGAAATCCTCAACCACCAGGGTCTCGCAGCACCGATCGATGCGGCGGCCGTTCCGAATCTCGCCAATCTCTATCCCGAGGCGACAAAGCTCGCCTATGATCCGGGCAATACCTTTTCCGTTCCCTATACCTGGGGTTCGACAGGGCTCTGCTATCGCTCCGACCTGATCAAGACGGCACCTGACAGCTGGATGAACCTGCTGGCACCGTCCGATGACATCAAGGGCAAGACCACGATGCTGGCGACTGATCGCTGGCTGATGGCAGCGGGTGAACTGGCCAAGGGTTATTCCGTCAACGAGACCGATCCGGCCAAGCTCACGGAAGTGCGCGATCTCCTGATCTCGGCCAAGAAGACGCTGCTCGCCTACGACGACACGACCTTCTATTCGAAGCTCGTCTCGGGCGAGGCCTCGCTGGTCCATGCCTGGGACGGCTGGTGCAATTACGGCATCACCGAAAACAAGGACATCAAGTATGTCGTGCCGAAGGAAGGCTCCGATCTCTGGGTCGACACCATCGTCGTCATGAAGGGTTCGGAAAAGAAGGATGCGGCGATGAAGTTCATCAACTTCATCCTGGATGCGAAGAACCATGCCTGGGCGGCCGAAAACATTCTCTACAAGGTGCCGAACAAGGCCGCCATGGAAAGCCTCGACAAGACATTGTTCGAGACCTACCCGAACATGGCGATGACGCCGGCCGAACTGACAAAGTATGAGCTGCTGCGCGATCTGGGCCCTGCCCAGAAGGACTATTCGCGCGCCGTCAGCGAAATCAAGGCCGCCAACTGAGCTGAACCGCCGGCGCCCGCCCCTCGACCGTCTCTCCTCCTGTGAGGGGAGAGGTGGCTGGTCGGGCGCGCGGCAATCTCCGTCCTTGCCAAGACTGAACCGCCAAGACTGAACCCCCAAGACAAAAAACATGTCCCTCAATGCCGCCAAGTCGAACCTGATCGCAGCGCCCGCCATTCTCTGGCTGCTCGCCTTCATGGTCACGCCCTGCCTGCTGATCCTGTCTTACGCGTTTTTCGAACGCGGCATGTGGGGTGGCGTCGAATATACGTTCACGCTGGAGAATTTCGCCCGCGTCATCGATCCGCTCTATGCGAAGATCTTTCTCACCTCTGCCCGGATCGCTGGAATTGCCACACTTCTTGCCATCCTGATCGCCTATCCGGCAGCCTATGCCATCGCGCAAGCGCCGCGCATGCGCCAGCCGATGCTGCTGTTCTTCGCGGTGCTGCCATTCTGGAGCAACTATCTCATCCGCACCTATGCCTGGATGGTGCTGCTCAACCGCGAGGGGCTGATCAACAACCTCCTTCGGTGGTTTGGATATGAAGGCGAGCCGCTGTCGCTCCTATACACCGAAGGCGCTGTCATCGTCGGCCTCGTCTATAATTATCTGCCCTTTGTCATCCTTGCGATCTACTCCACCCTGTCGCGTCTCAATCCGGAGCTTGCGGAAGCCTCCCGCGATCTTGGTGCCGGACGGATCAGGACCTTCTGGCGGGTAACCTTGCCGCTGACGCTTCCAGGTGTCGCTGCCGGCGGTGTCTTCGTGTTCGTGCTGTCGATCGGCAATTTCGTGACGCCGGCTTTGCTCGGCGGAGGCCGCTTCCAGATGATCGGCAATGTCGTCTACGACCAGTTCTTGACCGCCAATGACTGGCCCTTCGGTGCCGCCCTGGGCTTGGTGCTGATCCTGGTGATGATCGTTCTTCTCATGATCCAGGGCCGCGCCACGGCACGTGCCGGTGGCGAACGGGCGGGGGAGGCGGCATGAGCATGGCCCGTCCCTCTCGTCTCTCCGGTCGACTGGTCCTCGCCGCGGTCTTCGGCTTTCTCTATCTGCCGGTGTCCGTCCTCGTCGCGCTCTCGTTCAACGAGGCAGGCCTTCCCACCAGCTGGTCGGGCTTTTCGTTCAAATGGTATGCAGCACTTGCCGGTAACAACGAGATTCTGGGGGCCGCCGCCAACACGCTGATCGTCGCGGTTTTTGCGACACTGATCTCGACCGTGCTCGGCACCATGCTGGCGCTCGGGATCGAGACGCGACGGCGGAAAAGTACGGGGCTGGAGGCGCTCGCCTTCGCCCCCATGGTCATCCCCGACATCGTGCTTGCCGTGGCACTCCTCACCTTCTTCTCACTGCTCAACGTCACGCTCGGGCTGCACACCATCATCATCAGCCATGTGATCTTCGATCTCGCCTTCGTCTCTTCGGTGGTGCGCGCACGGCTCAAGCATTTCGACCATTCGATTGTCGAGGCCTCGCGCGATCTCGGGGCCTCGGCCTGGAAAACCTTCTGGCGCATCAGTTTTCCGGTGCTTTTGCCGGCCATCATTGCCGGTGGCTTGCTCGCCTTCACGCTGTCGGTCGACGAATTCATCATCGCCTTCTTCACGGCCGGCGCCGGGCGCGGCTCGATGACGCTGCCCATCCAGATCTATTCGATGATCCGCTTCGGCATCACGCCTGAGATCAATGCGCTTGCCACGATCGTGATGGGCGTCAGTGCGCTGGCACTCCTCCTCTCCCAATGGCTCAACAAAGAACAGATGCGATGACCGATCCTTCCCCGCCCCTAGAGCCGATCCTGTCGATCGACGGTCTGTCCAAGACCTTCGGCCCGGTGACGGCGGTCGATCGCGTGTCGCTCGACATCCGCCGCAATGAGTTCTTCGCGCTTCTCGGACCCTCCGGTTGTGGCAAGACCACGCTGTTGCGCATGCTGGCCGGCTTCGAGGCGCCGAGCGGTGGCCGGATCCTCTTGGATGGCAAGGACATCTCCGGTCTGCCGCCGGAACGGCGCCCTCTGAACCTGATGTTCCAGTCCTATGCGCTGTTCCCGCATATGACAGTCGCGAAGAACCTGGCCTACGGCCTGGAAATGGATCGCCTGCCGAAACCCGAGATCGCCCGTCGGGTCGAGGAGATCATGACCGTCACCGATCTCGCCGGTTTTGCCGATCGCAAGCCCGACCAGCTGTCGGGCGGCCAGAAGCAGCGTGTTGCCTTGGCGCGGGCGCTCGTCAAACGACCCAAGGTGCTGCTGCTCGACGAGCCGCTCGGCGCCCTCGACAAGAAGCTGCGTGAACGCATGCAGCTGGAACTCAAGCGGCTGCAGCATGATGTCGGCATCACCTTCATCATCGTCACCCATGACCAGGAAGAAGCCCTCGTCATGGCGGACCGCATGGCGATCCTCAAAGATGGCAAGCTCCTGCAATGCGACACGCCCGAGGCGGTCTACGAGGCCCCCACCGATCGCTTCGTCGCCAATTTCATCGGCGTGATGAACTTCATCGATGGTCGGGTGACATCAGGTCGCTTTGAGGCATCAGGCTTGTCTTTGGCCGTGTCTGAAGAGGTCGATGGGCCTGCGACACTCGCGGTACGCCCTGAAAACATCGCGGTCACAGGCACGGGTGACGGCATTGGCGGCACGATCGTCGACGTCGCCTATCACGGCCTCGACCGGGTGCTGCATGTGCGCATCGAGGCAAGTCCGACGCCGCTGCAGGTTCGTGTGCCGGCACAGGCCGCCATTCCGCATGCCGTCGGGGACAGTATCCAGCTGGTGATGCGGCCGGATCGCGTCCGGCTGTTCAGAAACTAGAAACTCGAGGGGAACCCCATGTCGAAAAAGACGATCGCATTCTTTCCCGAGGCCGCTTTTGGGCCGGCGCTGAACTCCGTCGGCATTGCCCAGGCGGTCGAGGCATTGGGCCACAAGGCCGTCTTCCTGTCGGATCCCGGTTTCGTCTCGGTCTATGAGGGCTATGGATTCGAGGCGCATCCGGTGAACCTTTCGGAGCCCATGCCGCCCGAGCAGATGGCGAAGTTCTGGGAGGACTTCATCAACGGACATATTCCGAACTTCCGCAAGAGCCCTTATGAGCAGATCGACACCTATGTGTAGGATTGCTGGACCGCGATCGTCGACAGCGCCAAATGGGCCGAGAAGGACCTGCCCGGTGTTCTCGCCAAGATCAAGCCGGATCTCATCTGTGTCGACAACGTTATCCTTTTCCCGGCGATCAAGCAGTTCGGCAAGCCCTGGGTCCGGATCATCTCCTGCTCGGAAAACGAGATCGAGGATCCCAGAATCCCGCCGCATCTGTCCGGTTGCGGAGCCACGGATTTTGCCGGCCATGAAGCCTATCGGCAGCGCTTCAACACGGTGATCAAGCCGATCCATGACGACTTCAACGCCTTCCTCGCCACAACCGGTGAGGATGCCTATCCGATCGGCCAGTTCTTCGAAGTCTCGCCTTTCATGAACCTGCTGCTCTACCCTGAGCCGGTGAAGTTTGAACGCGAACATCCGCTCGACCCCTCGCAATTCCAGTATCTCGAAGGTTGCGTGCGCTCGGAAAAGCCCTATGAGGTCCCGACCTTCAAGACCAACAACGACAAGCCGCTGCTTTACATCTCATTCGGTTCGCTTGGGGCCGGCGATACCGAGCTTCTGAAGCGCATCATCACGACGGTTGGCAAGCTGCCCTACCGCGCGCTGGTCAATGTCGGCGACTACAAGGATCAATATTCCGATCTGCCCGATAATGTGATCATTGACAGCTGGTTTCCCCAGCCCTCGGTCATCCCGCAGGTCGATGCCGTCATCCATCACGGCGGCAACAACTCGTTTACCGAGTGCCTCTATTTCGGCAAGCCCGCGATCATCATGCCCTATGTCTGGGACGGCCACGACAATGCGACGCGTGTCGACGAGACCGGTCATGGCTTCAAAATGCCGCGCTACGAGTGGACGGATGCGGAGCTCGCCGCAAAACTCGACCACATGATCAACGACCCTGTCATGAAGGCGAAGCTCCAGGCGGCGTCCAAACATATGCAGAGCCAGAACGGTCCGAAGAAGGCAGCCGCCATTCTCGACCAGCTGGTTCAGACGGGAGCCTATCATGGTTGACACCCTCAAATCCTCAGCACCACATATTCACGCAGCCACCACCTTCGATGATCTCGTCGACTGGGGCGTGCAGGGCAATGCGATCGAAGGCGAATCCCGCTCAACGGGGCGTCTTCTGTTCAAGGGCCCGAACAACGAACCCGAAACCGGCATCTGGGTCTGCACCCCCGGCCGATGGCGTCTTTCCATTCCACGCGATGAGTTCTGCCACTTCGTTGCGGGCTCTGCGACATACCGCTCCGATGATGGCGAGGTCGTGGAAGTCCGGGCCGGGTCGGCGGTGATGTTCAAAGCCGGCTGGACCGGCGAATGCACGGTGCACGAGACTATGCGCAACATCTATCTGCTCGTCTGACACTCAGATCTAAGCAGCCTGGGAGAGAGTTTGCAGCCCTCCTTCGACACGACACAAGGTCCTCACGGCCAGCCATTTCAGGAGAACACCATGACCAGCGCACCGATGATGCAAAACCCGCTTGAACAGACCGATCTGGTCGACTGGGGCACCATCCCGACCATGATCGAAGGCGTCAGTCACGTCTCCGGTCGGCTCATTCACAAGGGCCCGAACGGCGAGAGCGAATGCGGCTTGTGGATCTGCACGCCCGGCAAATGGGAATGCCATGTCACGCGCGACGAGTTCTGCCACTTTCTCGAAGGACGCAGCACCTATGTGCATGAATCCGGCGACGTCATTGAGATCACGCCCGATACGGCGGCCTTCTTCCCGAAGGATTGGAAGGGCGTCTGCACCGTGCATGAGACGATCAAGAAGGTCTACATGATCCGCTGATGCGGATCTCGGCAGCGCTCGCTCTCATCCCCGGGGCGGGCGCTGCCAATGTTGCAGGCCAGGGCGCTGAGGACATGCGCGGCCGTTTCTTTTGAATACCGACAGGCAGGTTCCCATGAGCACCTTTGACATTGCCAAACCGCATTATTTCGCCGGAGGCACGTACCACCAGAGCCAGGGGCTGCCAAATGCCGTGATTGACCCGGCTCGCCTGGAAACGGTCGGCATGATCTGTGAGGTGACCGACACCGAGCGAGAGGCGGTGCTCGATCTGGCAACGGCTGCTCAGCGCAAATGGCGGGCGCTCGACGCCAAGACCCGGGCAACGATCCTGCACCGGATCGCCAACCGCATCGAGGCGACCGATATGCGCCGCTGCGCCGAGATCATGTCGCGCGAAATGGGCAAGCCCTATCCCGAGGCGATCGGCGAGGTTGCCAATTGCGCCGGTGCCTTCCGCTATTTCGCCGAAATGGCACGGGACGAGGCGGGCAAGGTCGCAGGCACCACCCAGGCCGGCTCCTTCCAGTTCGCCCGATACGAGGCGCTGGGATTGTCCGTCCACATCATGCCGTTCAACTTTCCGATCCTCTTGATGTGCTGGACGGTGGCAGCATCTCTTGCGAGCGGCAATGGCTGCATCATCAAACCGGCGCTTGCGACCACGCTGTCGACGCTCGAATTCATGCAGGTCTTTGCCGATCTGCCGGACGGATTGATTGCCTGCCTGCCTGGCGGTGTCGCACTTGCCGAAGCGCTGATCGCCTCACCGAAAACGCATGCGGTCGCTTTTACCGGCTCGGTGGCGGCGGGCAGGGCGGTCGCAATGGCCGCCGCGTCCCAAATGAAACCCGTTGTGATCGAGGCCGGCGGCTCCGATCCGATGATCATTACATCCAATGCGCCGCTCGATGTTGCCGCAGCCGGGGCCGTCACGGCAGCCTTCCACATGTCTGGCCAGGTCTGCACCTCGGCCGAACGCTTCTTTGTCGTCGATGCCGTCCATGACGACTTCATCGCGAAGTTTGTCGCGGAGACGAAGCGGCTGCGCATCGGCGACGGTCTGAGCAAGGCCGAGATCGGGCCGCTCGTCTCGGAGGCCGCGCGCGCCAAGGTCATGCGTCTGGTCGATGATGCGGTCGCCAAGGGCGCCAAGGTCGAGATCGGCGGACGCATTCCGCCCGCCCATCCCGTCGGCTGGTTCTATGAGCCGACGATTCTGACCGGCTGCACGCCCGATATGGCGATCCTGCAGGAAGAATGTTTCGGCCCGGTCGCCGCCGTCATGCGGGTTGCCGATTTCGACGAGGCGATCGAGAGAGCCAACGACAGCGAATTTGGCCTCGGCGCCTCGGTCTTCACCACCTCGCTGGAAGAGGCGATGGAGGCAGCCGAACGGCTGGAGGCAGGCATGGTCTGGGTCAACAATCCGCTGATCGATAATGACGCGCTGCCGTTCGGTGGCTGGAAGAGGTCTGGTCTGGGGCGTGAACTTTCGAAGCTCGGTCTCGATACTTTCCGGCGCTCCAAGATGGTGATCATCGACCACAAACCGGTGCGCCAGGACTGGTGGTATCCCTATCCCGACGACTGGTTCTACGAGACGGGCGGACGCAAGCACGCCTGAGGGCAAACCAATTGCGGCCGTACGACATGAATTGAAAGGACTTCTGACATGATGATCACTCTTATCGGCGGCGCTGGCTTCATGGGCGCTGGCATCGTGCGCGACCTCGTCTCCGACCGTGCCATTGTCGACATCACCGCAATTCGCCTGTGTGACGCGGCGCGAGATAAGATGGAGGCGCTGGCAGCAGAGCTCGGCGATCCGCGTATCGAACTGGTCGATCTCGATGTCACCGACGCACAGGCCCTGGCGTCCGCCATGACGGGCGCCGATATCTGCATCAACTGCGTACCGACCCTGCTTGGCTTTCAGATGGGGATCTTCGAGGCAGCGCTAAGCGCCAAGGTCGCCTATGTCGACCTCGGTGGGTTGGGGACCTTCACCGTCAAGCAGTTGGCCGAACACGAGCGTTTCAAGGCAGCCGGTGTCACGGCGGTCATCGGTGTCGGTGCCGATCCCGGCATGTCGAACGTGATCTGCCGGGCGGTCGCCGATCAGCTTGATGAGATCGACAAGATCAATCTCTATTGGGCGGCCGAACTGGTGGGTGATGAAAACCCTGTTCTCGTTCCGCCCTATAGCGTCTCGACGGTCCTTGCAGAATACGCCCATGAGAGCACGCAGTTCTATGACGGCAAACACGTCACCTGCCCGCCGATGAGCGGGCGCGAGGTGCTTGATCTGCCGGAACCCTGGGGGCGCTGCGAATTCATGCATTCGCCCCATTCCGAGCAGCTCACCGTGCCGCTCGCCGACGGCATTAAGGAAAAGGGCATCCAGGAATTCTCCTGGAAGCTGCATCTGCCGCATCGCGAGCACGAGGCCTGGGTCGGCCTGGTCAAGGCCGGCTTCGGCGACTTCAGCGAGCCGGTCGAGGTGAACGGCACGAAGGTTCGTCCGCTCGACGTGTTGAACAAGGTGATCGAGCGCAACATCAAGGCCAACCAGGACAAGATCCCGGCACAGGACAGCCACGAGATTCACTTCGCCATCGGCCGTGGCCGCAAGAACGGCGAGGCGGTCACCGTGACGGTCGAAGTTGTGGTGGAGCCCGATCCGCTCTACGCCCCTTATGTCGACGCCTGCACGTCGATGAACGGCTCTATCGCAGCACAGCTGATCCTGAAGAATTCCAAGAAGCCTGGCGTCTGGGCGCCGGAGGAATACTTCGACGTGGCGCAGTATTTCCTCGAGCTCGAGCGACGCAAGTTCAAGATTTCCTCGCGCGTCGAGCGCTAACGAACAAGAGACAGGGCTGCCCCCCAAACCTGCAGCTTAGGCTCTGACTGGCGTGCGATCCCGATAGACGTCGTCACAGCAATGTGGCGACGTTCGTCGGTGTGGCATCACGGCGCGGTTGAATACGAAACGAAATCTTTGTCGTCCGAGGGCTTGGCGCCGGATGCCCTTGGGGGTGACCGAGCCCTATTAAGGTTTCGTTAACCAAAAACAGCTTGACGCGACTCAAGGGATGTCAGACCGTTTTACGGATGGATGGCAATTATAGGTCGTCCAGCCGTAACTGACCCGACATTCTGTTAGTTGCTCGCAATTGCGTATTTCCTTCGCCGCGAGAATCGCAGATGTCTGTCGTAGTCTGCCTGCCTTGCCCGTGTTGCGCCATGATGGCGGCATCGCTGCGGCGAGCAGGCTGAACATGGAGAAGACCGATGGGTCAGCCATCGATCAACGCAGTATTGGAAGAGGCAATGCCCTTGCGCCCCGCCGACGAGACGATCGCGGAAGATGCCCAGGCTCTGTCCGCGCAGTTGCAGGCGATGCGCGATCGGCTATTTGCGCCCACCTCACAGAAAACCCTGCGCAGCTTTACCTCTGGCGAAGCGGCCCGCCTGATTGGCGTGTCCGATGGTTATTTGCGGCAGCTCTCGCTGGCCGGAGAAGGTCCGCAACCGGTCGTCGGCAGTGGTGGTCGGCGCTTCTATTCGTTGAAGGACATCAACGCCCTTCGCCATTTCCTTGCCGATCAGGCGCGGGCCAAGGGCAATGAGGCCAAGGCGCGATCTTATGTGAAGTGGCGCGACCCGGCGCGCGGCGAGCATATGCAGGTGATTTCCGTCACCAATTTCAAGGGCGGCTCTGGCAAGACCACCTCCGCTGTTCATCTGGCGCAGTATCTCGCCATGACTGGCCACCGTGTGCTTGCGGTCGATCTCGATCCACAGGCTTCGCTGTCGGCTCTGTTCGGCTACCAGCCGGAACTCGATCTCGTCGGCAACGACACGATCTATGGCGCGATTCGCTATGACGGCGAGGTGCGGCCGCTCAGCGAGATCATCAGGCCGACCTATTTCGACGGGCTCGATCTGGTGCCCGGCAATCTCGAACTGCAGGAATTCGAGCATGTGACGCCAAGGGCGTTGGCGGAACGCCGTCCGGGCGACACCCATGGGCTGTTTTTCACCAGGGTACAGGCAGCCCTTGCGACGGTTGCAGATAACTACGACGTGGTCGTTATCGACTGCCCGCCGCAGCTCGGCTACCTGACACTCTCCGCTCTGTGTGCCTCCACATCCGTCGTCGTGACCGTTCATCCTCAGATGCTGGACGTTGCTTCGATGAGCCAGTTCCTCTTCATGACATCCGACCTGTTGTCGGTGGTGCGCGAGGCCGGCGGCCAATTGAACTTCGACTTTCTTCGCTATCTCGTCACCCGGTTCGAACCACATGACGGCCCACAGACCCAGATCGTCGGTTTCCTGCGCTCGCTGTTTGGCGAGCGCGTCCTGACCGCGCCGATGCTGAAGTCGACGGCGGTTTCGGATGCAGGGCTCACAAAGCAGACGCTTTACGAAGTCGGTCGCGAGAATTTTTCCCGCGGCACTTATGACCGGGCCATGGAAGCGCTCGATTCCGTCAACAGGGAGGTGGAGACGTTGGTCCATACGGCCTGGGGACGGTCCACATGACGGGGCGCGATCGCAAGAATTCGATCAAGGCGCTGTTCGGCGACGCCATAACGCCGGGCGCTGCACCGGCATCAGCGCCTGCTGCGCCGTCTAGCGCGGCACGTTTGGAGCCCGCACCGGAAATCAAATCACGAGATAGTCTCCCCCTACCGGCAAGCCCGCCTGGGTCTTCCTCCTCGCCGCGGACCGAGACGGGTGTCACGTCGCCGCGTGCCGCCTCCGGGGCAGTCAAGGCCATGGGGTTGTCGCTCACCACGATCGCCCGGGAAGCGGACGAGGCACGGCATCTGCGTCAGGCTCTGGAAGAGGGCGAGCGTGTCCTGTCGCTTCCCACAGACCGGATCGAGGCCTCGTTCATTTCGGATCGGCTGAGCGCCGGCGAGACCGACGACCCGCAGTTCGCGGACCTCGTCGAGAGCATGCGCGACAGCGGACAGCAGGTGCCCATTCTCGTCAGGCCCCATCCGACCGAGGAGGGCCGTTTCCAGGTCGCTTATGGCCATCGCCGCCTCCGCGCGGCAGCCACGCTCGGCATTGCGGTTAAGGCATTGGTTCGCGGCCTAACCGACGATCAGTTGATCCTCGCTCAGGGCAAGGAAAATGCTGAACGCCGTAATCTGTCCTTTATCGAGCGGGCGGTCTTTGCCCGGACACTGGTGACCCGTGGCTTCGATCGTCGGCTGATTGGCGACGCGCTCGCCGTCCAGAAGTCGGAACTGTCGCGACTCCTTCAGGTGGCTGACGGTGTGCCTGAATCAGTGATCCGGGCCATCGGGCCAGCGCCCAAGGCGGGCCGCGAGCGTTGGATGAAGCTTGTGGATCTGTTTGGCGCCAAGTCGGCTGAAGCCACGGCAACCGAAGAACTCGCGCGCGCGACGTTTCGTGGCGCAGATACCGATCGGCGCTTCGAGCTATTGCTGGCACGACTGGCCGAGCCCGTGGCCGTGCGTGGCGCCAAACCCGAACCAACGGAATTGGTGGCGCCGGGCGGCCGGGTGTTTGCCAGCTACAAGCGCCAGGGCCGCGTTATCCGGCTCGACTTTGCCAAGGATGTCGACGAGGCGTTTCTCGATGCTCTGTCCGAGCATGTGAGCGCGGTCTACGCGGCGCATCTGAAGGCGCGAAAATAAGGAGGGGCGGGGCCTCCCCGTTCGTTCCGGCCAACCGACTGGACTGATTCGGACCCGACGGGGGTCCGCTCGTCCGCCGAGACACTCGCGAAACCAGGAAAGGAAGCGCGGAGACAAGAAAAAAGGCCCCCAAAACGTGACCGTTTCGGAAGCCCTCTCGTATGTAGCAATCTGAGAGAATCACTTCCATCAGGCAAAGTCAAGAGTCGGCGGCAGCTTTGTCGTATCCGAGCGTAACTTACTTTGCCAAACGCAGCGTCCAACGGACCCCTCTTGCCTCTCCACCAGGGGATTGGATCATGATGGACAGAGTTGCGACGACGCCTTTCGGCGGCGGCAGGATGTCTGCGCGGCTTTTTGCCCGCCAGGCCTCCGTCACCGACAGGCAGGAGAAACTGCGCGCCGGGGACGGCGGCAATGACACGGGCACCAGCGACAAGTGGCAATTGCTGCGAGCGTTAACCGAAGCTCGAGCACATTTCGGCCTAAGTGACCGGGCGATTAGCCTGCTCGAGGCATTGGTGAGTTTCACCTCAGAGCGCGTCCTAGACGGAAGCAAGCCGATTATCGTCTTCCCATCAAATCGCGAACTGTCGATCCGCGCGCGTGGCATGGCGCCTGCAACGATCCGCCGGCACCTGACGGCACTGGTGGATGCGGGGCTGTTGTTTCGCCGTGATAGCGCCAATGGCAAACGCTACTGCGTCCGCGACGAGCGCGGACTGGTTGACGAAGCCTTCGGCTTTGACCTGGCGCCACTTGCGCTGAAGGCCGCCGATATTCATGCCTTGGCCGAGGCCGTGCGCAATGAGGCCAAGGCGCTTCGAAGGCTGCGGACTGAGGTGACCTTGCATCTACGCGACATCTCCAAGATCATTACCTCTGCGATTGAAGAAGCACGGGACGGTGATTGGGACACGCTCGTTACCGAGTTCCAGGAGATGTCCTTCGGCAGCCTTCCTCGCCGCCCGGACAACACTGTTCTGAATGTCCTGAAGGCGCGCCTCGTCGAATTCAGGGCAAGGGTCGAAAACGCTTACCTATCAAGTCTTTCTGAAGAAGAAATGAGCGGCAATGACCACCAAAACGAGCGCCATATACAGAATTCAAACACAGAGCTACCATTTGAATTAAACGGCCAAAGAGAATTAGAAAGGGCGAAAGCCGAGTATGCGTCGGAAGCCGGGGCGGAGCCGATGGACAGGGGATCTGCAAAGCGGGTTGCCATCAGTCTTGAGCGGATGCGGAAGGCCTGCCCGCAGATTGGCGATTATGCGCAAGGCGGGCTAAAAAATTGGCAGGATCTGATCCGTGCGGCCGACCTGGTCCGATCGATGCTCGGAGTGTCGCCGGATGCCTGGGCGAAAGCGCGCAAGGCAATGGGTGAACAGGCAGCCGCAATCGTCGTTGCCGTTATGCTGGAACGGGTGGAGGAAATTCGCTCGCCAGGCGGATATCTGCGCGATCTGACGCGCAAGGCCGAACAGTCTGCGTTCAGTGTTTATCCCATGCTGCAGGCGCTGGAGCGTCAGAGTGAGTGAGGAAGGTGAATTGCCGATGGCGGTCGATGACGAGCCGATGATGGCGGGTGAGATGGGGGAAGGCGAAGCTGAGAACCCCGGCGACGCTGATAAACCGACCACGCGAATGTTGTCCTGGTCAAAGAATTCGGCTGCCTATCGCCTGGCGCGGCGGATGATGAGTGAGCGTGAATTGGCTGGCGCCATCAAGCGCAAGGCCAAATCCAAGTTCGACGGAATCACCGAGGCACAACTGCTGGGGCTTGCGGAATATGCGGTGTCTTTCGGCCGAAGCATGATGGCTCTCGATGACGAAAACTATGCTCAGGTCCGGGCGGCATCCGCAGGACGGAGTGGCAAGTCCACCCGTGCCGTGGCCCGCAAGCTTGCGGAGAAGGGCATCGACCGTGACATTATCGAGACGGCGGTAGGGGAGATCGACGATCTGCACTCTGCCGTCGTCTATGCCCGCAAGAAGGCGTTCGGTCCGTTTCGACGCAAGTCCAGCGACGAGCAACAGGAACGCCGGGAACTGGCCTCCTTTGGCCGCCAGGGCTTCAGCTTCGATATCGGCCGCCGTCTGACGCGTATGACCCTTGAGGAGGCACAGGAGATCCTGTCGGCTCCGTCGACCGTGACGGATCAGGCATAGGCGACACGGTTACGACCGGCAGCCTTTGCACGGTACAGGGCATCGTCAGCTCTTTGCAGAGTCTGCTCGACGGTCAGGTCGGCGGCGTTGAGCAAAGTGGCGCCGAAACTGGCGGTGACACGGATGTCCAGGTCCAGTTCGGGAAACCGGAGAGCTTCGATGGCAAGTCGCAGACGTTCGGCGATTGTTGCCACGACTTGATCGGACACGTTTGGCAGCAGAATGGTGAACTCCTCGCCGCCGACGCGCGAGAGGATGTCGCCGTCACGCAGTCCGGATTGGCAGGTCTTGACCACCTCTACGAGGACCTTGTCGCCGGCAAGGTGACCATGGAGATCGTTGAATTGCTTGAAGTGGTCGATATCGAAAGAGATCAGTCCTGATCGGGACGTCGATCGCGCTTCCGTTTCGAACAATTTGGTGGCAAGGGCCTGGAAGGTTCCCCGAGAGACGGCCCCGGTCGGCCAGTCACGTTCGGTCTGCCGCCTGAGCGACAATTCGTTCATGGCCAAATCGGCAAGCGTGGCAAGGATCTGCTGTTCGCGCTCGTTGAACTCGCGGGGCGCCCTGTCGATGACGCACAGGGATCCGAGCCGTGCGCGATCCGGCGTGACGAGCGGGGCACCCGCATAGAACCGAATGAACGGATCCCCGGTGACCAGAGGGTTCTGCGCCGTGCGGTGATCCGTCTCGGTGTTGCGGATCACCAGCACGTGGTCGCTGCGGATAGTTTCGTTGCAGAAGGCCTGATTGCGCGGCGTCTCCCGCGTGTCCAAGCCGATCGCCGATTTGAACCACTGGCGCTTTTCGTCGACGAGGGAAATCAAGACCACTGGAACATCGAAGATCAGCTTTGTCAGGGTGGCGATGCGTTCGAATGCAGGCTCGGCTGGCGTGTCCAAGATGTTGTATTGCCTAAGGATTTCAAGCCTTTCACTCTCGTTCATATCGCTCATATGCTCTCATTCTCTCTGCTGGCGCAGGACCTTAATGTGCAAAGATTGCGATGAACTTAAGTAAAGAGTGGCGAAAATTCCGAAAACTCGATGGGTTCAGCTTTTGGCCCTTTGCAGCATGCCGAAGAGATCACGCGGATCATCGGGATCCGCGATCAGGTCGATATCCTGATAATAGGCGGTGCCCTTGATGCGGTCCCGGACATATCGAAGAGCAGAGAAGTCTTCGATGGCAAAGCCGACGCTGTCGAAGAGGGTGATTTGCGCCTGATCGCGTCGACCCGTGGCCGTACCACTGACAACCTGCCACAATTCGGTGACGGGGTGATCAGCCGGCATCTGCTGGATTTCGCCTTCGATCCGGGTCTGGGGCGGGAACTCGACGAATGTGTCCGCGCGCTTCAGGATGTCGCGATGCAGCTCGGTCTTACCGGGGCAGTCGCCGCCGATCGCATTGATATGCACCCCGGCCCCGACCATGTTGTCCGAGAGGATGGTCGCATTCTGCTTGTCGGCGGTGCAGGTGGTAATGATCTGGGTGCCTTCGATGGCGGATTGTGCCG
>JARXAQ010000232.1 GCA_029865825.1 Rhizobium sp. | reverse complement strand
ATCGCAACCACGATCGGTTCGACCAGCGGAGCAGACCAGATCTACGGCACAGACGGCGAATATCTCGTGATCGGCAGCGGCAGCCTGCCGACTGTCGGTTTCGGGGACGACGACGGCGAATTCGAAGGTTACGACTACGTGCACGTTGCCAGCCGCGACGACACGGCCACGAGCGCAGCCAGCCGAACATTCGGCGGTCAGACCCGAACGGGTTTTTCATCCTGGGTGCTGAATGACATGTGGACGACCTCGGTCCGGTCCGGACGCGTCAGCATGACCTTCGATGCCGTCTCAGGGACGTTCTATGGTGATGTGAGCTCGACGACCGGAGACTATTATGCCGATTTCTACGGCGAGGACGACAGAACCTATCTTAGCGATCAGTTGATCGCAGGGACCAGTTCAAGGGACGGCTCCTATATCGTTTCGTCTGCGGCCGTCCCGGCGAAAATTTTTAGCGGTGGCACATCCGCACAGATCTGCAGCAGCTGCGAATTCATGACCTGGGGCTGGTGGGGCCGAAACTCCTATGGAGAAGTCGACTACAAGGTCCATCTCGGCAACTGGATCATCGGGGCACGTCCGGCATCAGGCGTGATCCCGACAACGGGGACAGCGACCTATGCCGGCAATGCGGTCGGAACGGTCTTGAACAGCGGATCCCAGTATATCGCGACCGGAAACCTGTCGGCGAGTATGGATTTCGGTGCGCGAACCGGCACCGTTGCCATCAGCAATTTCGACGGCAAGAGCACGTTCGGCGCCAATGTCAGCTTCGACTCGGCTGGAAGCCCCGTCTCGACACTCACCAGTACGTCGATGAACGGCATCGCCACCAGCGTCACCGGCGCTTTCGCCTCCAACGGCACCGATCCGGTCAAGGGCGTGATGGGCAGCTTCACCGCCGTGGACGGAACCTGGTCTGCTGCCGGCATCTTTGCCGGCAGCCGGTAAGCAGCACTGATGACGAGGGCTCCGAAAGCGCAGGCCAAGACGGTGTCGCGGCGGCTCTCGTCCTCGCAGCGGCGGCGGCTCGGCGTGATGCTGATCGGGACGGCGGCGCTGATCGGGCTGTTGACCCTGCATGCGGTGTTTGCCGAGCAAGCGTTCCGGCTGACCGCATTGGTCTTCGACAGCTATCAGCAGATCAAGCCGCGCGAGGCGACCGATCCGCCGGTGGTGGTGGTCGATATCGACGAGGCCTCGATTGCGAAGCTCGGCCAATGGCCGTGGTCGCGGCGGGTGATTGCCGAGATGGTGACGCAGGCGAGCACGCTCGGGGCTGCCGCAATCGGCTTCGACATCGTGTTTTCCGAACCGGACCGCACGGCGCCATCGCGGCTGATCGACGAGATGCGGCGCCAGGGTGTTACGATCGACATGGCAGGCGCGTCGCTGCCCGACCCGGACCTTCTGCTGGCGGCGGCGTCTCGCGCCCATCCTGTGGCGCTCGGGATCGCGCTCACCAATGAGTCGCAAGCGCTCGTCCCTGCCCCCAAGTCGGGTTTCTCCTTCCTCGGTCAGGATCCGGCCAAGGCTCTGTCGACCTATTCCGGCGCGCTTTCCAACCTGCCGGTGCTGAGCGATGCGGCTTCGGCGATCGGCTATTTCTCCTTTCCGCCCTCGGCCGATAACATCATTCGCAGCTTTCCGCTGGTTTCGACGGCGCAGGGCAAACTCTATCCGGCGTTGTCGATCGAGACGCTGCGGATCGCACAGCAGGCCGGCTCCTTCATCGTCCGCTCGGCAGGAAGCGGCGAACGTCTGGCGATGACCGACCTGCGCGTCGGCGCTCTCGAAGTGCCGGTCGGGCCGAGTGGCGAGATGTGGATCTATTATTCCGGCCTGCCCGCCATGCCGGTGATTTCGGCGGCCGACCTCGTCGATCCCGCCAAGGCCGCCTTGATTGCCGCAGTGATCGAAGGCCGCATCTTGTTGATCGGTACCAGTGCCGTCGGCCTGCGCGATCTCGTGGCGACGCCGGTCGACCCGGCCATGCCGGGGGTCAAGGTGCATGCCGAGATCATCGACCAGATCGCCAGCGGCGTTTTCCTGCAGCGGCCAGACTGGATCATCGGCGCAGAACGGGGGCTGGCGGTCGCAGCCGGGCTCGCACTGCTCTGCGTTCTGGCGCTTGGCTCGCCGGCCTTTGCGGTGCTCACGGCGATCGTGCTGTCGACGGTGATCGGCTCCGTTTCCTGGTTCGCCTTTTCCAAGGCTCTGGTGCTGTTCGATCCGCTGCTGCCGCTCCGCGGGCTCGCCTGCATGCTGCTGACTGCCCTGCCGCTTCTGCTGATGCTGACGTACCGGGAAAAGCGATTCGTGCGCGAAAGTTTTGGCCGCTACCTGTCGCCAACGCTGGTCGAGCGGCTGTCGGAAAATCCGGAGGGCTTGAAGCTCGGCGGCGAGGACCGGGAACTGACGATCCTGTTTTCCGACATCCGTGGCTTCACCACGCTGTCGGAAAGCCTGACGCCGACCGAGCTGACCGCCCTGCTGAACGGCTTTCTGACGCCGATGACCGACGTGCTTCTGGAGCGGGAGGCGACGATCGACAAATATATCGGTGATGCGATCATGGCCTTCTGGAACGCGCCGCTCGACATCGACGACCATGCGGCCAAGGCCTGCGGTTCGGCGCTCGCCATGGTCGAGGCCCTGGAGGCGATGAACCGCGAGCGGGGCACGGCGCTGAAGATCGGCATCGGGCTTAACACCGGCATGGCCTGTGTCGGCAATCTCGGCTCCGACCAGCGGTTCAGCTATTCGTGCCTGGGCGACAGCGTCAACCTCGCCTCGCGCGTCGAGGGCATGACCAAGCTCTATGACGTGGCGATCCTGGTGACGGAAGAGGTCGCCCGGCAATCGCCGGGTTTTGTCTTTGCCGAGGTCGATCGCGTTCGGGTTGTCGGCCGTCGCGCGGCGGTTCGGCTTTATGCACTGCTCGCCCGGGAGGGCGATCCGGTTACCGCCGCCGAGCTTTTACCGCTGATCGCTCGCCACAATGCCTTTATCGATGCCTGGCAGGCGGGAGACTTTGGCGCATGCCGGCGCATGATCGAGGACTTCGTGTCGGGACCGACAAACGCGTTGTCGGGCACACACGCGCTTTACCGCGAGCGGCTTTACGCCCTGCCCGAGACGGCGCCTGAGGACTGTGATGGCGTGTTCACGGCGAAGAGCAAGTAGCGCGCGCGTCTGGTGTCCGTCCGCAGCTAGCCTAACCGCCCATCAATCGTGCAGCGACTGAACCACCCTGTTGGCAATGGTCAGGCGCTCGGCGAGCGTCGTGGCGCAGAGGCGGTGCACGAGCAGCGCCAGTTGCGGGTCGGCCTGTTCCAGGTGGCGCAGCTGGCGGCGCACCAGCCGGTAAACCGTGGAGGGCATTTCGGCAACGACATCCGCCGTGCGCGGACCACCGCGATAAATGGCGATCTCGCCGAGCACGACACCGGGCGTCACCGTGCGCAGACGCAAGGCACGGCCGTTCGGCAGGCGGGCCTCGACCTTGGCGCGCCCCTTCCACAACAGGAAGAGATCATCGCCGATCTCACCGGCCCGAATGAAACGATCGCCGGGCAGCAGTTCGATCCGCTCCATGGCCTCGACGAGATCATGCAGGCGTGCATCCGGGCCGATGGTGCTGGCGAGGTAGTCCTCGACGTCGGTCCAGCCGGTCTCATGCGTGAGGCTTGCCAGAAGACGCGCCTCGCAGCGCTCCAGCGCATGATCAAGATCGCGCTCGACTCCGACCTGGGGATCATCGACGACATCCAGCCCGTTGCGCCGCAATGCCGTCTCGACTTCGGTACTCAAACCGCAGACGACCAGGTCCACTTGGTGTGCCACCAGCATGTTGCGAATCTTGACGAAGGCGGCACAGGCGGCGGCGTCCATGCCGCTGACACGCCGGAAATCGAGGGTGACGAAGCGCAGCGACAACCGCGTCCGGTCGGCAAGGCGTCCGCGAACCGCCGCGATGATCTGCTCGACGGTTCCGAAGAAGAGGTAACCCTGCAGTTCGAGAACCTGGATCTGCTCGCCTTCGTGATCGAGCAGCGCATTTTCGGCGATTGGCCTGTCGATGCTGGAGCGACGTTCGCGGCCTGACGTATCGATCCGGATAACCGACAGACGGGCATAGTTGTAAACGAAGGTGGCGATCGACAGGACGAGGCCCAAGGCCATGCCGCCAATGAAGCCGAAGACCATCATGCCGACCGGGATCGCCAGCACCACCAGCCATTCGCTGACGGGCAGTTGCCTGCGCGAGCCCCAGAGCCAGTCGCGGATCAACTCGAAACCAAGGGTAAGCATCAGGCCGGCGGCAATAAAGGTCGGCATGGCACCGGCCAGGGGGCCGGCAAAGGGCAGCATCAAGATCAGGACGACGGCGGTCGCAATGCCGACCGAACGCGCAGTCGCGCCCATGCGGTTGGCGAGCATGGTCATGCTCAGCCCCGTGAAGCCGGGCGCACCACCAATGCCGCCTGCCAGCAGATTGGCGATGCCGGCGATGCGCAGTTCGGCATCGGCATCGATTTCGCGGCGGGTGGCGACTTCGAGCCCGCTGGTGTTGAGGAGCACGCCGACCATGCTGAGCAGTGCCACCGACGCGATGGCCGGCAAGGCATGCGCTACAACGCTCCAGTCGGCGCCGGTCACGATGGCAAACGGCGACGGCAATTGCAGGCCCGATGCCTGCGGCATGGAGGGCAGCCACTGTAGCAGCCGAGCCTGCTCGGCACTGACGCCGATCACTGCCAGCATGGCATAAAACAGCAAGGCTGCAGCCAGCATCACGAGCGGGGCGGTGACGGGATTGCCGGCATTCTTCAGTGCCAGCGTGAGTACGATGGCGAAAATCAGCGCGATGTAGAGATTGGCGAGCGCCTGGTGGCCGAGCGGCTGAATGAGAAGGTCCGGCAGCGAGCGATCGCCGACCACGATCATCACTGCGCCCTGAATGAGCAAACATCCGGAGCCGGCGAGAAAACCGGCGACGACGGAAAACGGCATGAACCGAACCAGCCTGCCGAAGCGGCAGGTGCCGAAGATCCAGAAGATTGCGCCGGTCGCCACGGCACTGGTGCCGAGGATGGCGAAGGCGGTGTTGATGCGTGTGGCCTCCGATGCGCCGTGCAAGGCGGGCGAGGCCATGGCGGCAGCGATGGCCGTGGCGAGGATGGCGATGCTCGCCTCCTGAACCTGTCCGACGCTCGACGGATAGCGGCTGTAAAGCGCGATCAACAGCGCGATCACGACGCAGGAGAGGAGGATGACGCCGACGCCCATTCCGAAGCCGGCAGCGAGGGGGCCGGTGAAGATCAGCGCGGCGAAGGCGATGCTGGTGCCCAGTCCGTCAATGCCGGCAATGGCCGCGAACAGGACGGGCGCGACCATGGTCGCCAGCCGTCCCTTGGGCTGTGTCTTCGGCGCCATGACCTCCGGCGCCGGCATGACAGCTTCGGCGGTCTGGTCCGGCTGGAATGTGTGGTTGCTGACGTTCACCGTGGCCATTCCTGTGCGCTGTCGGTGCGGTCACCGGTGGGCGAGGATATGGTCGATTGGTAGAACCTGCGTTTCGACACCACAACGGGCCGGTCCCCGTGTGCCCAAACTTGGCCGATGGCAGATGCGGACGCGTGTTTCGCAGTCCGTGGGCGGCGATTGTCCTGCGGCTCAAATTCGGCGCTTCAGGTGGCCCGCTTTGCGCCTCAGCCCGATCTTGCGGGGCCCTTGCTCTTCGCGAGCACTGCCGTGCCGAGGCGTTCGATCGCTCGGCGCAAATTGTCGCCTTCGATGCCATCCATCAGGGTCTCAAGCCGCCGGGCCTTTTCGCCCTCCAGCTTCTTCGGGGTCGGGCGGCGCAGAATGGCGTTCGAGACAGGCTTCTGCACGATGCGGATCTGGCCGATGGCCGGATAACCGAAGAAGCCGTTGATGCGCGCGATCAGTTCGCCCTGGGCGTGGGACAGGAAAAGCGCGCGTGCACCTTCGCAGGCGATCGTCAGCACGCCGGGCCTGTGGCCGCCGTCCTCGGCAAGATCGCCGCGGCGCGGCCAGGCGATCTTTTCCGGCCGGGTACAATCGGCAAAGCTATCACCAACGATATCTTCCCAGGAGCCGAGCAGCGCCGTGTTGATGCCCGCGCGGCGCGCCAGCACGGGATCGACGATGCCGTTGGCGATCTCGGAGATCTGGTTGGCGCCTTTGCGGCTAGGTCGGTCGATCGACATTCTCGGTCACTTCCGGGGTAGCACTGACGGCGATGATCGTGCCGAGCCAAACGAACAAAGCATCATAGACGCCATGCCCATAAATCTGGTTGAACAAACCACCGAAAGCATAGGCAAAAACCAAGGCAAAAGCGAAGAAGAGCCTTGGCCCATACAGAGAATCGCGCACGGCGCGGAGCGCAATGAGCAACGGCGACACCAGGAGGAAACTCATGATCAAGAGCCCCGGTATGCCGTTGTCGAACGCCGCGATGAGGAAGCCATTGTGCCAATGGTTATAATTATAGCCCAGAAGGCCGATGAAGTGACGCCGGTTCTGAAAACCATGGCCGGACATCGGCGCTTCACCGATGCCATGCAGCGCCGCCGACCACATGTTGAACCGCTCTGAATACGACTGCCCGAGTTGGGCCGCCGGGTCACCGCTTGCAACCGCCACCACATCCTGGAAGCGGTTCACGCTGCCCGAGATGGAGAATCCAAGCCCAGCGACAACCATCGTGAGCAGAAGCATGACCAGAAGCAACTCCAGGCGCTGACGACCTCTGAAAAATGACGCTGCAAAAATCACCGGCCCAATCAACGGAACCAGCATCATGCTCTTCGTCTGGGAGAACATGACGCAGAGCAAACCCGCAGCAAAACCTGCCGTGCCGAGGTACCGCCAACGGCGATTGTCTTCCAGCAAACACAAAAGCGACAGCACGGAGAAAATCGCCCCCATCAGGGCAAAGGGAATTGCATTGCCAATGCCCGCATCCGCACGCGCCCCGATTATCAGAGACTGATACGCGGCCAGGGGAAGCGTGACCAGACCCCAAATCGCGGAAGCTCGCCAGACCGTCCGCAGAAGCGCTTCGCGTGGAACGACCGCCAGCCTAGCCGCGACAAAGACGGGCAGCACGAAAACAACGAGCTTCAGGAGTTGCCCGATTTCGCCATTCGGCTGGGGAAAGTAGGTGCCGAAGTGGAGCCCGAAATACAGAGCATTAACAAGAAAATAGAGAAGACCGGCCATGACAAAAACGCGGATTGCGCCATCGAACTGCGGTCGTAACCGTCCCATCGCCAGATAGACCATCGCCCAGACGGCGGAGAGAAGCCAGAAGATGTGCACCACGGCATTGTCAAACGCCGAAAGCGATACAACTGCGAAGACTGCCCAAATCGTGTTGCGAGTTAGCGTCTGACGCGATAGCTGCATGTCAACTTCCCTGGAAGGCATTCTTGTGGCACGACCGCCGAACGCCCTTCTATTAGCTGCAACACCGGGCCGCATCAACCGATGAAAACAGAGCTGAGCCATACACTGTTGTCCTGGTATGATCGGAACCATCGCGAGCTGCCTTGGCGGGTCTCGCCTTCGGCGGCGAAGCGCGGAGTGATGCCGGATCCCTATCACATCTGGATGTCCGAGGTGATGCTGCAACAGACGACAGTCGCGGCCGTCAAAGCCTATTTCACCAAGTTTATCAGCCGCTGGCCGACGGTTACCGACCTGGCTCAGGCGCCGAACGAGGATGTGATGGCCGCTTGGGCGGGGCTCGGCTATTATGCCCGGGCGCGCAATCTGAAGAAATGCGCGGAAGCCGTGGCCTTCGACCATGGAGGGGAATTTCCTGACACGGAAGAGGGCCTCAGGGCACTGCCCGGCATTGGCGACTATACCTCGGCAGCGGTTGCGGCGATTGCCTTCAACCGTCCCTCGGCGGTGATGGACGGCAATGTCGAGCGGGTGATTTCGCGCCTCTATGCCATCGGCGCGCCACTTCCCGGCTCCAAACCGCAGATGAAGGCGCGCGTCGCCGCGCTCACCCCGACCACCCGACCGGGCGATTTCGCCCAGGCGATGATGGATCTGGGGGCGACGATCTGCACGCCGAAGCGGCCGGCCTGCGCGCTCTGTCCGTTCAACACTGCCTGTGTGGCGCTCGCCACCGACGAGCCGGAGCGCTTTCCGGTGAAAGCGCCTAAGAAAACGAAACCGGTTCGGCTGGGGGCTGCCTTCATCGCCGTCGACGGCGACGGGCGGCTTCTGCTGCGCAAGCGGGTGGAAAGCGGACTGTTGGGCGGCATGACCGAGGTTCCAACGACCGACTGGACGTCGCGCCAGGACGGCGAGACCGAGCCGGACGCCGCCCCCTTCCCCGCGGCCTGGCATCCTGCCGGCACGGTTTCGCATGTCTTCACCCATTTCGAGCTCCGGCTGTCCATCTTTCGCACCGGCCCGATCGACGTCCCATCGGGCGATCACGGTTTTTGGGTGCCGGTCACCGAACTTGATGGGCAAGCCCTGCCAACTGTCATGAAGAAGGCAATTGCAGCCGCTATTCCGACGGCCTTTCCAACCTCCAAGGGATAAAACATGACCGCGATTCGCCACATCGTCTTCGACATCGGCAAGGTGCTGATCCATTACGATCCCAACCTGCCTTTTTCACGGATCATCCCCGATCTGGACGAGAGGGCCGAATTTTTTGCCACGGTCTGCACCCATGACTGGAATATCGAGCAGGACCGCGGCCGCAGCTGGACTGAGGCGGAAGACCTGCTGATCGACGAATTTCCCGAGCACGAGGCGAATATCCGCGCGTTCCGGCAATATTGGGCCGAGATGGTGCCGCATGCCTATGACGACAGCGTCGCCGTCATGACAGGCCTGATCGAGGCCGGCCACGACGTGACCATGCTCACCAATTTTGCGGCCGATACCTTTGTCGAGGCCCGCAAGATGTACCCGTTTCTCAACAGCACACGCGGTGTCACTGTTTCGGGTGAAGTCGGCCTGATCAAGCCGGATGTGGCGATCTACCAGCGCCACGCGACCGACTTTGGGCTCGTCCCCGCGCAGACGGTCTTCATCGACGACAGTTTTCCCAATGTCGAGGGTGCGCGTGCCGCCGGATGGCAGGCGGTGCATTTCACCGGGGCGGAACAGCTGAAGGCAGATTTGCGGGCGCTCGGCGTCAACGTTTAACGTTCGACGGCTGCGAAAAAATAGGCGCGGGTGGAGTTGGCGGACCCCGACCCGCGCCAGTTCGGCCGCAAGCGACCGAAGACGTTCCGGGCGGGTCGATCGACTGACTTCGTCCGTGTTTGTGTGTGCGGTGTTACGGTTGCCGGCTTGTCCGAAACTGGTCTCGAAGACTAGATACCGTAAACCAATGTCACCGAAGGCGCTTGCCGATTCCCCGCAGCCGTCTTTCGATCCCCTGCCCCGGAGCTTTCATGCCGTTTGATCCCGTCACTGCTGCTCGAACATTTCACGAGGCCATTAACGCGCTCGATTTCGACACGATCGACGCCTTCTTTGCCGAAGACGCCGTCTATGGCTCGATCAAGGTCGGGCAGCTTTCCGGCAAGGCCGAGATCATGGCGGCGTTCCGGCGCTATTTCGACACCTATCCCGACCAAGTGGCGGTGGACGAACTGACGGAAGCCGTGTCGCCAATGGCGGCCCGGGCCGTGTGGCGGCTGAAGGCGACGCACGCGGAGACCGGCGAACCGCTGGTGCGCTTCGGCGAAGAGACGATCACCTTCAATGATGCGGGCAAGATCATCTCCGTCGACGTGACCGACTACAAGGTCTGACGGTCGGCTGCCGACCGGGCGACAAAGCCGAACGAAAAACGCCCGCTTGATATTAGCGGGCGTCTTTTGATTGTTTAGATCGGCGAGGCTCTCAGCCGAGCTTGCCCATTCCGGCGCGAACGATCGAGCGCAGGTCGTCGATCGGCTTTAGCGCACCCTCTTCCTCGAAGTGCCAGAAGGTCCAGCCGTTGCAGGCATCGAGGCCCTGTACCTTGGCGCCGAGGCGATGGATCGAGCCTGCCTCGCCGTTCGAGACCAGCGTGCCATCGGCGCGGATGATCGCGGAATGGCGGCGCTTGGCGTCGGTCAGCACCTGGCCGGGCTTGACCAGGCCGCTTTCGACCAGCGTGTTGAAGGCGACGCGGACTTCGCCCTTCTTGCCGGTCAGGACGGTCAGTTCGACCTTACCGAGCGGCTCGACGGCGGCGATGCGGGCCGAGGCCGCGTCGATGTAATCCTGCTCGCGTTCGATCCCGACGAAATGGCGGCCCAAACGTTTGGCGACAGCACCCGTGGTGCCTGAGCCGAAGAAGGGGTCGAGCACGATGTCGCCGGGCTTCGTCGAGGCCATGATGACGCGGGCGAGAAGTGCTTCCGGCTTCTGGGTCGGATGGACCTTCTTGCCGTCGTCGCCCTTCAGCCGCTCGCCGCCCGAGCAGATCGGGAAGAGCCAGTCGGAGCGCATCTGCACGTCGTCGTTCGAGGCCTTCATCGCATCATAATTGAAAGTGTAACCCTTGGCCTTCGGATCGGGCGAGGCCCAGATCATGGTTTCATGGGCGTTCTGGAAACGGCGGCCCTTGAAATTGGGCATCGGATTGGTCTTGCGCCAGACGATATCGTTGAGGATCCAGAAATTCATGTCCTGCAAGGTCGCGCCGACGCGGAAAATGTTGTGGTAGCTGCCGATGACCCAGATCGTGCCCGTCGGCTTCAAGACCCGGCGGCAGGCGAGCAACCAGGCGCGGGTGAAGGCGTCATAGGCTTCGAACGAGGCGAACTGGTCCCATTCGTCGTCGCAGGCATCGACGAGGCTCTGGTCGGGGCGATGCAACGCGCCACCGAGCTGCAGGTTATACGGTGGATCGGCGAAGATGACGTCGACGGATTTGTCGGGAAGGGCTTCGAGGGCGGAGACGCAATCGCCCTTGATGATGCTGTCGACCCAGGCGAGCGGGTCGGACGAACGGCGGAGTTCGGCAATCGGAAATACAGAAGCCATTGGTTACTCACTCTTACGCTGACGCAGCACGGGATATGAGGCCTATGGTTACCGAAGTTGGTTACTGAAGGGTGAAGAGGGCGTGAGAATTTGTGCGGGGGTGGGATGTGGGGGCAGATCCTCATGAAAAGTGGCAACGCCGCTTGCAGGCAACCATTGCTTGAAGCACTCTTTGTGTGATCACAGGAACAATCGACAGGAGAACCGCTTGCCGCAAAGCTCTTCTCGACCACCTATGACTGAAGGCGCCGCGCAAGCTATAGCGCGGGATTCCAAATCATCTGAGCGGAGTGTGAAGCATTCAGAAGCGCCGCTTGCATTCCATAAACCCACTTCGGGAGACGCCGACAATGGGCCAAGTTTGGCTCGGGGCCTCTTGCGTGTTGGAACGTTTTTAGCTGCGGCATTTCTCGTCTCCTACTTGTTCTGGGAAATTTTTAGCGAAAGCGCTGCCCTCAGTCGGCTCACGGCAACGGCAGAAAACTTTTCCTACACCGCTCGCTGCGACAGAGACGGAAATCCGATCGAAACTGGCGAGCCAAATTGCGTCGACCTCAATCGCTATGTCTTTATCCACGGCCCCATCAACAAGGCTTTTCGTAGAGCTTGCTCCGGGAGATCACCTGCCGTTCTCTTGTTCGAGCCAGGCAAAGTTGCACGGACTGAAATCACTTCGGTCCAGAAGAGCCTACAATTTCATGCTCGGTTCGGGACGAATTCGCCATGTTGAAGAGGTTCGAAAAGCGCTTCGGAAACTCCGAATTGGGCTGAGCGCATCCAAGCTCCCAGAAACTGCGAGGCGGATTAAACCGCACACGCTTTCCGGCTAGAAGAGCAGATCTCAGCGCTGCAAGATGCCTTGATCAAGGTAAGCAGTCCGGCGATCCTCAGCCTTTCAATTTCGATACCTTTAGGGCGCGCGGGCAGATGAGGGGGAGCGAGCCACTGCTTTCCTTCGGAATCCCCCTAATCCGGCGCTCACGCGCCACCTTCTCCCCGATGGGGAGAAGAGGAGCCTCTGCTCTCGGCATCCCAGGCCTTCACCACCGCCTTCTTCGCCTGAGCCCTCCACACCCGTGTGAGGTTCTCGCGGGCCCATTCGAGGTCGACCCGCTCCGGCCGGGCGAGCACCATCGGATGCGGGCGGTGGTGGTCTGTCGTGAAAAAAGTGTCGGGATCCATTTCGATCAGATGATCGCGCTCCTCGAAGGGCACCTTGAAGACCGGGCAGTCATGCGTCGGGTTCCAGAACAGCATGGCCTTGCCATTGACCTTGAAGGACGGATGCCCCCAGGACGTGGTCTCCTCTGTCGTCGGCAGAGCGAGGATGATCAGGCGCAGGGTGTCGAGGGTGATCATGAATTTCCACCTTCCACTCAGAACGCTTTCGGCAAACCCGCCTGTTTGAGGGTTTCATTGGCCGTGTGGCGCGACTTCATTCCGTGATCGACCGTAAAATGACGATTGGTGATCGGGCTGCACCAGATTTCGTGGTCACCCTTGCCTGCCCGGATGAAGGTGCAGCCGGCAGACGTGAGACGCTCCTTCAACTCGCGGAGATAGCTCGCCATGTCCGCATCAGAAGCCCGGGTTCGGCACCTTGCCGATGTGTTCGGCGAGGATATGCACGGAAATTTCAGGCAAGTCCGAACCGATCCCGTTTAACTCCAAAAGATCAGCAACCGCGGCCATGACCTTCGGCTGAAGCTTTTCCATGCTGTCGGATTCAACCGCCAGACCTTCGATATCGTTGCTGGTGGCAACCCAGAC
>JARXAQ010000223.1 GCA_029865825.1 Rhizobium sp. | reverse complement strand
TCATCCACTTCGCCTGCCTCGACGCCGGCGCGCTCCAGCACACCCTTGATGACGGCAGCACCGAGATCATGTGCAGCAACGGACGACAGCGCGCCATTGAACGAGCCAACAGCCGTTCGGGCTGCGCTGGCGATGACGATGGACGGACTGGTCATGGACGTCTCCTCCGATATGTTTGTGTTTCGAAAGAAACTGTCAAAGACTGCTGCCGGTGTCAAACAGGATAAACCCGCTCGCTTCGTTCTTTGGTTGCAAGATCCTGTCTTTCGTCAAATCGCTTTCGTGCGTTGCACAAAGAGATTGTCACCAGCCTTCATTTGCGCTTACATTCGCGACTGGGAAGAGCAAAAATAACTGAAAAACGACGGGTTAGGAGACCGCAATGGCCAAAGCCGATGGCGAAATCGTTATCAAGAAATACGCCAATCGACGCCTCTACAACACCGGCACGAGCACTTACGTGACGCTTGAGGACTTGGCCAAGATGGTCAAGAAAGGCGAGGACTTCCTCGTCCAGGACGCCAAGTCCGGAGACGACATCACGCACTCCGTCCTGACCCAGATCATCTTCGAGCAAGAGTCGAAGACGGGCAACACATTGCTGCCGATCTCCTTCCTGCGCCAGCTGATCAGCTATTACGGCGACCAGATGCAGATGGTGGTGCCGAGCTTTCTCGAGCATTCGATGAAGGCCTTCACCGAGCAGCAGACCCAGATGCGCGAGCAGATGACCCGCGCCTTCGGCGACCATCCGCTGTCGAAGAACCTGCAGATGCCGATCCAGCTGATGGAAGAGCAGGTAAAGCGCAACACCGACATGTTCCAGCAGGCCATGCAGATGTTCTCGCCCTTCCTGGGCGGCCAGCAGCCCGCCAAGGAGACCCGCAAGGCGGAGGCCAAGGACATCGATGAACTGAAGGAGCAACTGCGCACGCTCCAGAGCAAACTCGACAATCTCTGAGACGAAAGGCCCCGCTCCGGGGCCTTTTTCAATTCTCGGACATCAAAGCCCGATCGAAACGTCGCGGCCCGCCGCGCGATTGGAGATAGTGAAACCGGCGACCACGTCGATGAAGGCAATCACCATCAGCGTAAAGAACAGCTGCGTCGCCGCATCCCGCACCAGCAGGAACTCGACAAGAAAAACGACGAAGACCAGCATCGACAGCATGTGATTGAGCAGCGACCCGCGATTGCTCATCGACGCCTTCAGCATTTCGAAAAACAGCGCGCCCAGCGCGACCAGCACGACCACATCTCCCAGCGTGATCGTCCAGAGGGCACCCGACAGCATGGGCACCGTCATAAGCGTACCGGCAAACGCCGGCAGGCCGCTTCCCAACATCACCGCGTTGTAGAACACGAACGGCACGATCATCAGGGGTATTGCGACAAACATCAGGCTTCCTTCCTCACCGGGGGAGTTCCTCCGCCTGTCAGACGGCCCGCTCCCACATGAGTTAACAATGCCTTAGGCAAAAAAGCAAAGGCCGGCGCAAAGGCCGGCCTTTAACAATCAGGATATTGCGCAGATATTATGCGATTTCCTTCGGCGTCAGAACCTGACGGCCGCGATACATACCGGTCTTCAGATCGATATGGTGCGGACGGCGCAGTTCGCCGGAATTCTTGTCCTCGACGTAAGTCGCGGCCTTCAGGGCGTCCGCAGAACGGCGCATACCGCGCTTCGACGGGCTTGTTTTTCTCTTCGGTACAGCCATTTTCGTTACTCCACGTGACGGTGCAAAACAGGTTTAGCGGCCTCGATGAGGCCGGACAGAACCTGTCGCGAACTCTGATTTTGGCGGGCTTATACATGCCCGTAAGGGGTTTGACCAGTCCCCGGCATGATTTTTTCAAGCTGCAGACGAGGGATCAGGCCTCGTCCTCGGGCACGACCCAGCTTTCCGCAAGCGCTGCTGCCTCCCAGGCCTGCCAGGCCGGATGGGCACGCATTGTCGCCATATAGTTGAGAGTATCAGGATCGCTAACCAGATCATAGGCTGAAAAGCGATTGACCACCGGCGCGAACATGGCGTCTGCGGCGCTGAAGGCCCCGAAGAGGAAGGGCCCGCCCGACAACTTTCGTGCATCGCGCCAGATCTCCTCGATGCGCCGCACATCCGCCGAGACCCCGTCAGGCAGGGCGATCGCCTTGATCGGGCGACGAATGTTCATCGGGCAGCCGCCCCGCAGCGCCCGAAACCCCGACAGCATTTCCATGGAGACCGATCGGGCCATGCTGCGCAACGCCGGATCATTCGGCCAGAGCCCTGCGTCGGGAAAAAGTTCCGCGACATATTCGATGATCGCGAGCGATTCCCACACACGCACAGCGCCGTGGTGAAGAACCGGCACCCGGCCTGTCGGTGAGAGATCCCGGAACGCCGGATTGCTGGCGCCGGGACCGAAGGGGATTAGTTGCTAACGAAAGGGAATTCCGGCCGCACTCATGGCGATCCAGGGTCTGAACGACCAGGAGGAATAGTTCTTATTGGCAATGTAGAGGGTCAAGTCGGGCATGGGTGCCTCCAAGTCATCGGACAGCGACCATAAGCGCCGCAAAGGCTGACGACCAACGACACTTGTTGATCTCACTCATAGAGACAGGTGATGTATTCACCGGAGCGCTTCGCGCGACGATCGACCACATTGGCCAGCCGTTGCATACCTTTGCCGGGCTTGCCGGCGACCCGGTCGATCGGATTGGGCAGCGCAACGGCGAGAAGTGCCGCCTGGCGTGCGCTGAGCTTGGCAGCCGAGGTCTTGAAATGATGGCGTGAGGCGGCCTCGATGCCGTAGATGCCGGGGCCCCATTCGGCGATGTTGAGATAGATCTCCATGATCCGCTCTTTGGGCCAGACCGCGTCCGCTGCCAGCGCCAGCGGCAATTCGAGCCCCTTGCGGACAAAAGAACGACTGTTCCAGAGGAAAAGATTCTTCGCGGTCTGCATCGGAATGGTACTGGCGCCGCGGGTCGCTTCTCCGGCAAGGGCATCGTCGAGCACACCCTTCAACTGTCCCCAGTCAACCCCGTCATGGCTGCAGAACTGACCGTCTTCCGACATCATGACGGCCCGCACGATGTTCGGGGAAATGTCCTCGAAATCGACCCAGCGGCGATCATAACCCTGGAATGTCACGAGATCTGCAACCATCAGCGTCGAGACAGGATGGACGAAATCGAGCCGGTAAATCAGGATCAAGACATAGGGCGCCAGAAGGAAAGCGACGATGCCGATGACGATGCGACGCCACAGCCTCGGCTGCTCCTGGCGTTCTTCCACCGGGGCTTCTTGCGTCTCCTGCTCCAAGGTCTGCACGTCCACTGTCAAAGAAGATCGATCCACTCGTCTCGGGGGCTCGCCTGTCATACGCATCCTCTTGACGATTGACCAGTAGAACGCGGCCAAACTCCCAAGCCTGTGACGGAATTTCCCGTTGCCACTCCTGGAGTGCCGTGCGAAATAGCCGTCATGAGCCAATCTTCGATGCCCTTCGAACAGAATCTCGCACACTATGCAGCCCTGGTGGAAGCCCGCCTCGGCCTGCTCCTCGACGCGCGGCCTCGCGCAGGCGAGGTTGTTCGGCCACAGAGGCTGATCGAGGCAATGCACTACGGCGCTTTGAACGGCGGCAAACGTCTGAGACCTTACCTGGTGTTCGAAGCGACGCGGCTGTTTGGCGGCGATGACGAGGCAGCGCTTCAGGTCGGCTGCGCACTCGAATGCCTGCACAGCTATTCTCTGGTCCATGACGATCTGCCTGCCATGGACGATGACGACCTTCGGCGGGGCAAGCCCACCGTTCATATCGCGTATGATTATGCCACCGCCATTCTCGCCGGCGACGGTCTGCTCACCTATGCCTTCGACATCATCACCTCGCCGGAAACGCCGCTTCCGGACGCTGGGAAGTCAGCGCTGATCCTGGAATTGGCTCGCGCAGCCGGCATCGGCGGCATGGTCGGCGGCCAGGCGCTCGATTTGGCGGCGGAAACGATAGCCCCGGATGAAGACGGCATCGTCCTGCTGCAATCCATGAAAACAGGCGCACTACTGCGCTTTGCCTGCGAAGCCGGCGCCATTATCGCCAGCAGAGGGACAGAGGATCGCACGAGACTACGCCGCTTTGGCGAAGTGATCGGCCGCGCCTTCCAACTGGCCGACGACCTTCTCGACCTGACAGCAGACGCTGCCACCATGGGCAAGGCGACAGGTAAGGACAGCGCCAAAGGCAAGGGAACGCTGGTCGCCCTGAAGGGCCAGGCCTGGGCGGAGACCGAGCTGAACCGCCTGGTCGCCGCCGCAAGCGCAGAGCTCGTTCCCTACGGTCAAGCGGCCCTTGCTCTGACTGATGCCGCCCGTTTCATTGCATATAGGAAGAACTGACATGAGCCGATTCTGGTCCTCTGCAGTCCACGATCTGGAACCCTATGTGGCCGGCGAACAGCCGAAAATCCCGGGGCTCGTCAAGCTCAACACCAACGAGAACCCCTTCGGGCCGTCGCCGCGCGTGCTTGAAGCGATTGCTGCCGCGACTGGCGACCGGCTCCGTCTTTATCCAGACCCGTCATCGTCGCGTCTGCGCGAGACGATCGCCACCAACTTCGGGCTGGAAATGGCGCAGGTCTTTGTCGGCAACGGCTCGGACGAGGTTCTGGCCTTCATCTTCGCCGCACTGCTCAAGCACGACAAGCCGCTGCTCTATCCCGATATCAGCTACAGCTTCTACAAGACCTATGCCCGGCTCTTCGAACTCACCGTCGAGGAAGTGCCACTGGACGAGACCCTGCGCATTCGCATCGGCGACTACGACCGACCCTGCGGCGCGATCATTCTGGCCAACCCGAATGCGCCGACGGGAATCGCCCTGCCACTGTCCGAAATCGAAGCGCTCGTGGCGTCCCATCCGGACCAGGTCGTGGTCATCGACGAGGCCTATGTCGATTTCGGCGGGGAGACGGCTGCAAGCCTTATCCCGCGCTACGAAAACCTGCTCGTCGTGCAGACCTTCTCCAAGTCTCGTTCGCTGGCGGGTCTGCGGGTCGGTTTCGCACTCGGCCAGCGACCGTTGATCGAAGCACTGGAGCGAATGAAGGACAGCTTCAACTCCTACCCGCTCGACACGCTGGCCCAGGTGGCGGCCACTGCCGCGGTGGAGGATCAAGCATGGTTCGAGGAAACCCGCGCCCAGATTATCGCCAATCGTGAAATGGTGACGCAGGCGCTCGAGGCGCGTGGTTTCGAGGTCCTGCCATCTTCGGCGAACTTCGTCTTCACACGTCACCCCGGCCATCAGGGCGCAGATCTCTCCAGGGGGCTGCGCGAGCGCGCCATATTGGTACGCCACTTCTCAAAACCGCGCATTTCCGACTTTCTTCGGGTGACCATCGGGACAACCGAGGAATGCCATCAGTTTCTGTCGGCGATCGATCAAATCATCTGACGTGTGCGGAGGCCCCTCTCGGTCTAGGCTTGGAGCCTTTCCTGCCGGTCGGAGCATTCCATGCAAGTCATCCTAGAAAACCTGCCCCAGGTGTTCAGCGCCTATCTGGTCTATCTTGTCGCCGTGCTGAGCCCGGGACCTGCTACCATGGCCATCGCCTCGGCCTCTCTCGGCCAGGGGCGGCGCCATGGCTTCAGCATGGCATCGGGCATATTCTGCGGATCGATGACTTGGGCGATTGCGGCCTCCGCTGGTCTTGCAACCGCGCTCACGCACTATGCCCATGCGGTCACGGTGATGCGGATCGTCGGCGGGCTCTACCTGCTTTACCTAGCCTGGCGTGCGTTCCGTTCGGCTGCAAGCGCGACGGATCCGCTGGCACAGGGCGCAGCCCAGTCCAGCATTGGTCGTACCTTCCTGCGCGGCTATGCCATTCACCTGACGAACCCAAAGGCCATCTTTGCCTGGCTCGCCATCCTTTCGCTCGGCCTGCCAGCAGGAGCGACCGGCGTTACAGTCGCAGTCATTGTCACCGGGTGTCTGGCCACTGGTCTGACCGTTTTCATGGGTTACGCCTGGCTGCTCTCGCTGCCGGGCGCGTTGAGGGCTTATCGATCAGCGCGTCGTTACATCGACGGGACGCTTGCCGTCCTGTTTGCAACAGCTGGCACAAAGCTGCTCTTGCATCGCTGAACGAAAAAGAGCGCCGCTGGTGGCGGCGCTCTTGGATGAGATCGACGAAAGCGACTTGATCAGCCCTGCGTCAGCGGCGAAATCTGGATCTCGACGCGGCGGTTCTGTGCGCGACCGTCCGGCGTGGCGTTGGATGCGATCGGCTGGTTCGGCCCGAAGCCGAGCGAAGAGACGCGGCGCTGATCGACGCCCTGACTACCCAGATAGCCGGCAACCGACATGGCGCGACGCTCCGAGAGACCCTGGTTATAGGCCTGGCTGCCGGTCGAGTCCGTGTGACCATTGATGTCGATCAGGGTCTTTTCGAACTTGCGCAGAACGATCGCGACCGAATTCAGGGTCGGGTAGAACTGCGGCATCACCGCATCCTGGTCGGTTGCAAAGGTGATGTTGGACGGCATGTTCAGGATGATGCGGTCGCCGACGCGCGTGACCGATATCCCGGTGCCCTGCAGCTGGGCGCGCAGTTCCGCTTCCTGCTGGTCCATGTAGTTGCCGATGGCCCCACCCGCGAGCGCGCCGATACCGGCGCCGATCAGGGCCGCATTGCGCCGTCCGACGGCTGACCCGCCCACGGCAAGGCCACCGAGCGCGCCGACGGCCGCACCAAGGGCGGCACCACCGGCTGTATTGGAAACCTTCTGCTGACCCGTATAGGGATCGGTCGTCGTGCAGGCACTCAGATAGGTCGCGCTCAGCGCGACGATGGCGATCTTCTTGATCATGCTCGGTGTCCCTCCAAGAACAGGCTGATGATTCCTCAACAGTGAAATTGAGGCAACAAAAAGTTGCCGCACAGCCTCATTCTGCTGCCGAACGGCGCCCGTAGCGCTTCTCGATGTAATCAGCCACGAGAGCTTCGAAATCACCGGCAATGTTGGGGCCGCGCAGGGTCATCGCCTTTTCGCCGTCGATGAAGACGGGGGCTGCCGGATTTTCGCCTGTCCCCGGCAGCGAGATGCCGATATCGGCATGTTTGCTCTCGCCGGGACCGTTGACGATGCACCCCATCACCGCAACGTTGAGGCCCTCGACCCCCGGGTATTTTTCCCGCCAGACCGGCATATTCTTGCGTAGGTCATCCTGGATCTTCTGGGCGAGTTCCTGAAAAACCGTGGATGTGGTTCGCCCGCAGCCGGGACACGCCGCAACAACCGGCACGAACTGCCGGAAACCCATGACCTGAAGCAGTTCCTGGGCGACCTGCACCTCGCGGGTGCGATCCCCGTTTGGCTCCGGCGTCAGGGACACACGGACCGTATCACCGATGCCGTGCTGCAAGACGAAGCCCATGGCAGCCGACGATGCGACGATGCCCTTGGTGCCCATACCTGCTTCCGTCAGGCCGAGATGCAGGGCGTGGTCGGAACGGTCGGCCAGCATCTGATAGACGGCGATCAGGTCCTGCACCTGGCTGACCTTGGCCGACAGAATGATGCGGTTGCGCGGCAAGCCGATTTCTTCGGCGAGTTCGGCAGACAGCAGTGCCGACTGGACGATCGCCTCGCGCGTCACCTGGCGGGCCGACAGTGGCGAGCCATTTTCTGCATTCGCATCCATAAGCCGAGTCAGCAGTTCTTGGTCGAGAGATCCCCAATTGACGCCGATGCGGACCGGCTTGTCATAGCGGATCGCCATTTCGACGATCTCCGCGAACTGCTTGTCCTTCTTGTCCTTGAAGCCGACATTGCCCGGATTGATCCGGTATTTCGCCAGGGCTTCGGCACAGGCAGGATGGTCGGAGAGCAGGCGATGGCCGATATAGTGGAAGTCTCCGATCAGCGGCACATCCATGCCGAGCCTGAGAAGGCGCTCGCGGATCTTCGGCACGGCTGCTGCACTCTCGTCCCGGTCGACCGTGATGCGCACGATTTCGGAGCCCGCCTTGAACAGCGCAGCGACCTGCGCGACGGTCCCATCGATATCCGCGGTGTCGGTATTCGTCATCGACTGCACGACGACGGGCGCGCCGCCCCCGATGATCACACCGCCGACATCAACGGCGACCGAGGACCGACGCGGCTTCGGATCATATGCATCGGCGGAGGGTATGGTTCCTGCGAACATGGCTGTATCTCTACGCACCTTCGAATGATGCTCTGGAGGTGGATCAAAGCTCGGCACTTGTCAACCGGACCTCACCATCCGCGAACGCCGAAGATCAGCGGACGAGCATCGTTCCGAGGGTGAGCGCCAGCAGGTGCGGGATCGCTTCAGCCACCTCTTCGATAGTCTGACGGCGGGATTTCATGCCCTGGATGGCATCGATCAACAGCGAGGCGATGATCTCAGCGGAAAGACCTGACGGAATTGTGATGATATAAGCATCGGCCGCCCTTTGGAGAGCAAGCGCGATTTCCACCTCGACCGCCTTCATCCAGGCTAGAAACAGGTCGGCAGCAAATTCGTGGCTTGTGTCGAACAACTCGGCGCCATGCGCCGTCTCCAGGATCTGCCGGTGCGGCAAGACGATGCCTTCGTGCAGAGCAAGCTCGACGCGTTGGGCAAGCGGCAGATCCTGCCCGAGGCAACTCGCGACCCGCACGCGCGTCTCCTCCATCATCGCCAGCATCAGCCCGCGAAAGATATCCGGCTTGTTGCGGAAATGAATGTAAAGCGCCGGCCGCGACAGGCCGACGGCCCGTGCGATGTCATCCATGGTCGTGCGCTTGAAACCATAGCTGACAAATGTGCTGTAAGCCGCCTGAAGAATGAGCGCCCGTCGCTCGTCTGCGTTCCCGTCCATCATTATTGACAAATTGACGATTTTTGTCATTCTGTCAACGTCGCCTTGCTAGGGAGGAAATGCCTGTGAACATCACGGTCAACGGAACGGCCCATGTGCTGGAAGCAGAGGCAGATATGCCTCTCCTCTGGGCGCTGCGCGACGAGTTGAAGATCCTCGGGCCGAAATTCGGCTGCGGCGCGGGGCTGTGTGGTGCCTGCACGGTGATCATCGACGGCCAGGCCGTCCGCGCCTGCCAGACCCCTGTCGGCGAGGTGGCAAGCCCGGTCAGAACCATCGACGGTCTCACCGCCGGCGGTAGTCTGCATCCCGTCCAGCAGGCCTGGCTCGACGAACAGGTCGCCCAGTGTGGCTATTGCCAGGCCGGCCAGATCATGAATGCGGTGGCCCTGCTCGAAAGCAATCCGAACCCGACGGATGCGGATATCGACGAGGCCATGTCCGGCAATCTCTGTCGCTGCGGCACCTATCCACGCATCCGCGCCGCCATTCATCGCGCCGCAAGCGGCCAGGCAGGAGCGTGATCATGAGCAAGCTCGGAACACTCACGCGTCGCGGTTTTCTCTTCGGCGCGGTCGCGCTCACCGGTGGCGTGGCCTTCGGCTATTATCGCTACGCATCGCCTCTCCCCAATCCGTTGAACGAAGAACTCGCCGAGGGCGAAGTCACCTTCAACCCCTACCTGAAGATCACGCCGGACAATCGGATCACGATTATCACGCCACGCGCCGAGATGGGCCAGGGTGTCCAGACAACGCTCGCCGCCTTGCTGGCCGAAGAACTGGATGTCTCACTGGACCAGGTGACGACGGAGCACGGTCCGGCTGCCCCCGCCTATTTTAATGCAGCCGCGATGACGGACGGCGCGCCCGTTCCGAAATTCGACGACGGGGTGATTGCCGAAACGCTGCGGGGCACGATCGGTGTCGTCGCCAAGCTGGTCTCGATCCAGTTCACCGGCGGCTCGAGTTCGATGATCGACCATTTCGAGAAGCTGCGCCATGCCGGTGCCCAGGCTCGCGAAAGCCTGAAACTGGCCGCCGCCGCGCGCTGGAACGTCGGCGTCGAGACGCTGCGCACAAAAGGTGGCCGAGTCATCGATCCCAAATCGGACCGCAGCGCCAGCTACGGCGAACTCGCCAATGAGGCCATCACACTTGCGCCGTCTGCAGCCCCTGCACTGAAACCCAAATCCGACTGGAAACTTCTCGGCAAACCACAGCCCCGGACGGACATGACGGCGAAGGTGACCGGCGCCCCGATCTTCGGCGTCGATGTCGTTCTGCCGGATATGCTTTATGCCACCGTACGCATGAACCCCAGCCCCGGCGGCAAGATGAAGCGGTTCGATCCGCAAGCCGCCAAATCCATGCCCGGCGTCCGCGATGTCATTGCGATCGATAGCCCTTATGGCCAAGGCGTCGCTGTCATAGCAAACAACACCTGGCGCGCCTTTCAGGCCGCCGATGCGCTCGACATCGAATGGGAAGCTGGACCGATCCCAGCGACGTCGGCGGAGATGGAAACCCTGCACACAGCGGCACTCGACGGCCCCCAGGGGTTCTCACTGCGCACGCTCGGCGACCCCGATCTCGCCTTCGCCGACGCTAACCAGGCCTTGGTCGTCGACGCGGAATATGACGTGCCTTTCCTGTCCCATGCCGCCATGGAGCCAATGAACGCCACGGCACTGGTGACGGCAGACAAGGTCGAGGTCTGGGCCCCGAACCAGGGGCCAACACTGGTTCAGGTTGTCGCAGAGCGGATCACCGGGCTCCCGCCGGAAAAGATCAAGGTTCACACCACTTTCCTCGGCGGCGGCTTCGGCCGTCGCATCGAACCTGACTACGCCGACTATGCCATCCGCATCGCGTCGCGGCTCAAGGGCCTGCCGGTCAAGGTGACCTGGACCCGGGAAGAAGACATCCGCCACGGACCGTATCGTCCGATGGCAAAGTCTCGCTACAAGGGCCTGATCGACAAGGATGGCATGCCAAAAGCCATGCTTGGCTCAATCGCCTCGCCCTCCGTCGTGACCAGCGCGCTGGGCCGCTATTACCCAGACCTGCCGATTGGTGGCCCGGACAACACGCTGATCGACGGCGCCTACAATCAGCCCTACGAGATCGAGAACTACCGCGTCGATGGTCGTAAGGTGGCACTCGCAGTCCCTGTCGGCTTCTGGCGGTCGGTCGGTTTTTCCTACAACACCTTCATGCACGAGAGCTTCATCGACGAACTTGCCCACGCAGGCGGCAAGGATCCTTTGCAGCTGCGCAAAACCCTGCTCTCAAAGCATCCTGCAGCCATTGGAGTGCTGGAAAAAGTCGAGGCGCTCTCCGGCTGGAACACGCCCATGCCGCCGGGACGGGCCCGCGGCGTAGCTTTCGCGCTGTCCTTCGGGACATGGGTTGCTCAGGTCGTGGAAATCGAGGAGCGCGAGGGCGCGATAAAGGTGGCACGGGTAATATGCGCCGCAGACCCCGGCACGGTGCTCGATCCGAAAATCTTCGAAGCCCAGATGATGTCGGGTATCGTCTTCGGCCTGTCAGCGGCGATCAAACAGCAAATCGGCTTTGCTGATGGCGTCGTCGAACAATCGAACTATCACGACCATGATGCGCTGCGCATGATCGAATGCCCGCAGATCGAGATCGCATTGCTGGAAAATTCGCCTTTCCTCGGCGGCGCAGGCGAGCCCGGGACTCCCCCGGTCGCCCCCGCCCTCGCCAATGCCATCTTCGCCCTAACCTGCAAGCGCCACCGTCGCCTGCCGCTCGCGACGGACCTTTCCTTCGTCTAAGCCTCGGCGACCCGATCGGCATATTGGGCGAGGTGGGACAGGGCCAGCACGACCAGAAGCAGGGCGGGAATGGCCGTATAGACGGTCGAGAGCGTCGTATGCTCGGCGACGAAACCGATGAGCGACGGCGCAAAGAGAATACCCGAATAGCCCATGGTGGTAACGACCGAGAGGCCGACACCCGGCGCAAGGCCGGGAATGTTGCCCGCAGCCGAAAATGCGATCGGCACCATGTTGGAGATTCCAATCCCGGCAATGGCAAAGCCGATGAGGGCCAGCGTCACACTGTCGGACCGGCCGGCAATCAGCAGGCCAACCGTCGCCAGTACGCCGCAGACCCGCAGGGTTCTGACACCACCGAACCGGTCGCGCACGAAATCGCCGGCAAAACGGCAGACAGCCATGGTGAGCGAGAAGGCCGCGAAGGCAAAGCCCGAGATTTCGGTGGGCGCATTGAGTTCATTGCGCAGATAGAGCGCGCTCCAGTCCAGCACCGTGCCCTCCGGGACCATGCAGAACAGCGCAATCAGCCCGATCAACCAGGGAAGCGGTGTCATGGGCAGCTTCGCCCGCACCGGCTCATCGCTCGGATGCGGCGCATCGGCAAGGATCATCGGACGGGCGACGAGGAAGAGGACGACGCAGACACCAGCCAGCAGCAGCACATGACCCATGACGCCGAGCGTGGCAATGAGCGTACCCCCGGTCGCCGCACCGAACAGCCCGCCGAGGCTCCAGAAGGCATGGCAGGACGACATGATCGAACGCCGCATCTGCCGTTCCACCTCGACCGCATTGGCGTTCATCGCCACATCCATGGCCCCGGTCAGACCGCCGAACAGGAAGATCGCGATGACACCGGCCCAGATGCTGTCCACTGCAGTCAGCAGAACGATTGTTGGTATGTAGAGAAGCGTGGTGATCTGCACGACGCGGTTGGATCCGTACCGAGCAATCTGAATTCCCGCGATCGGCATCATCACCAGAGAACCGACACCGAAGACGAACAGCATCATGCCAAGCATGAATTCGGTCAGCCCGAGTGCCTGCGAGAAAAACGGGATCTTCGGCGCCCAGGCACCCATCACCATGCCGTTCAGGAAGAACAGCAGCGCGACTGCCGCCCTCTCGCGCGTGACGATGGGTGCGGGCCGATCGGCCGTCGCCGTGATCGAAACTGTGTCGTTCATCTCTTCCTCCATGCAACCCGCGGCACTCTAGTTAAATCGATTTAGACGACAATCATTGACGGCACGTCCGGCCATAACTTTTTGTTTCCGCCGATGACGATTGCTGAAGCCGCGCACAGATTGACACACGTGAGGATTGCGGCGACAGATGTCGCAACGCCTGCTTCGGCAACCCGGCATGGCGGCAGCCCCGTTCGTCGAAAGTTCTGATCTCGTGAAGACCACCATCGGCGCTGGCATCCTCTTGTCCAGCCTGGCCTATTTCCTTTTTGCCATGCATGACGGCATGATCAAGCTACTCGTCGAAACCACGACAGTCTGGCAGATCCTGTTCTGCCGGAGCATCGCGATCCTGACGGGCTGCTTCCTCATGGGCGGACGCGGCCTGGTGCGCGAAACCATTACCTCGCCGGTGCGGCGGCCGATGATGATCCGCAGCCTGTTCCTGCTCGCAGCCTGGCTCTGCTATTTCCATGCGGCAAAGTTCCTGCCGCTCGCCGACCTCACCACTCTTTATTTCGCTGCACCGATCGTCGCAGTCGTCCTGTCGATCCCGATGCTCGGTGAACACGTGACGGTGGCAAGCTGGGCAGCCGTGGTGACCGGTTTTATCGGCGTTATGGTCGCGAGCGACCCAACCGGCATGGCCGATGGCTGGCCGGTCTATCTGGCTGTTCTCGCCGCCTGTTGCTGGGCGATCGCCACCATCCTGCTACGCCGAACCTCACAGGATGCCAGCAGCATGGTGCAGATGGCCATGACCAACGTCTTTTTCCTGGCGCTGACAGCGCCAGTTGCGCTCAGCACATGGGCAATGCCCTCGGGCGGAGCGCAGATCCTTCTGATCGCCGTCGGCCTGGTCGGCGGAATGGGGCAGCTCGCCTATTTCGAAAGCATGCGGCGTGCGCCGATCTCGATCATTGCACCCTTCGAGTATACGGCGCTGATCTGGGCCTTTGCGCTGGGTTACGCGATCTGGGGCGACATCCCAGGTCCGAACGTGATCGCTGGCGCCGTTCTGATTGCCAGTGCCGGCGTCATCATCCTCTTCGCCGAACGGCGTCGTGCCTCCGCTTAAGCAGGGTTCAAGGCGTCTGCAGATAACGCTCGGCGAGCTCGACCCACAAGGTAGTACCGATCGGCAGAACATCATCATTGAAGTCATAGCGGGGATGATGCAGCGGCGGATCGTTCTCCGTTCGCTTGGTGCCGAGAAAGAAATAGCTACCCGGGCGCTCGGTGAGCATATAACCGAAATCCTCGCTTCCCATCATCGGGCGCGCGAGGTCGAAGACCTTGTCGGAGCCAGCAAAGCTGACGCCGAGGTCGCGGACGAAATCGGTTTCCGTCTTATGATTGATCGTTGGGTTGTAGCCCCGCTCGTAGTCGATGGTTACTCCCATCCCATAGCTCGCCGCCTGCCCCTCGGCCACGGCCCGGATCCTCTGCTCGAGCTGGTCGCGAACCTTGGCATCAAAGGACCGGATCGACAGCACCATTTCGGCCCGCTCGGGAATGACATTGCTGGCGGCACCCGCATGAAAGCCGCCGACCGTGATCACCGTCGGGTCGAGCGGGTGGATGTTGCGCGAGACAATCGTCTGCAGCGCCATGATGATCGACGCGCCACAGACGATCGGATCAGCCGTCGACTGCGGTTCCGCACCATGGCCGCCCCGCCCATTGACGGTGATCTTGCATTCATCGACAGCCGCCATGATCGGCCCCTCGCGCACCGCAATGTGACCGAAGGCGATGTCAGGATCATTGTGCAGGGCAAAGACCGCATCGCAAGGGAATTTTTCGAACAGCCCGTCTTCGATCATGATGCGTGCACCACCAAAATTCTCTTCCGCGGGCTGGAAGATCAGATGGATGGTGCCATCGAAATTGCGGCGCTCCGCGAGAATCTGGGCTGCTCCCAAAAGCATCGCAGTATGCCCGTCATGGCCGCAGGCATGCATGACGCCCGGAACCGTGCTGGCATAGTCCAGCCCCGTCTCCTCCAAAATGGGGAGCGCGTCAAAATCGGCACGAATGCCGATGCTGCGGCCGCTCTCGCCATTGCGCAGCGTGGCGACCACACCCGTTCCGGCAAGACCCCGTGTGACCTCGTAGCCGAGCGTCTGAAGCCGCTCCGCGACATAGTCAGAGGTCTTGAACTCCGACAGGCCGATCTCGGGAAACTGGTGCAGATGACGCCGCGTGGCCAGCACATCCGCCATGACGTTGGGAAACTGGATAGACATGAAATACTCCCTTACATCGGACGGCGACTGCCATAAATGAACGACGGGACTTTCGCACTTGCGGCCTTGTTGTTCAACCGTATAAAAAGATCCCAGTCCACGACACACCAGCCTGTGAAGGCCGGACGCCCGATTGGGAGATGCCCGATGACACGACGCACATTCCAGCGGGCAGGCGAAGCCGAACGCCGTCAGGATCTGATTTCCGCAACGCTAGACAGTATTTCCGAGCATGGGCTGGAAGGCGCAACTGTCCGCGATATCGCGGCCCGGGCAGGCGTGACTGGGGGTCTGATACGCCACTATTTCACTGGCAAGGACCAGATGGTCCAGGCCGCCTATCGCGAAATGCTGGCGACGATGACGAAGACGGCGATCGACGCGATGACCAACGCCGGCGAGGATGCGCACCAACGCCTGCAAAGCTTCATTGTCGCCAATGTCAGCCCGCCGATAGCCGATCCGAAGTCGCTCTCACTCTGGGCAGCCTTTATCGGCCGGGTGCGGTCGGACGAAGAACTGTCCCGCATTCACCGCGAGAACTACATGCTCTTCCTGGAAATCCTGGAGAGCCTGGTAACCTCGCTGCTGACCAGCCACGGCTGCAAGCCGACGCCATCCGACTGTCGAAACCTCGCAATCGCCATCAACGGATTGATCGACGGACTCTGGCTCGAAAACTCCCTTGCCAGCGATCTCTTCGACGAGGGCCGCCTGCCGCAGATCGCCCTCGACGCGGTCGAGGCACTTTTGGGCGGCATCTCGCTGAGATCTGCTCCAGACACGCATTGAAACGAGAATTCCATGAAATACGCCACCATCACGAAACGCCTGGCCGGACTGGGGTCGGGCAAATGGGCCCTGCACATTGAAGGCCGGCGCAAGGCAGCCGAAGGCATCCCGGTCATCGAACTGACGATCGGCGAGCCGGACCTGCCTCCAGATCCGGCTCTTCTGGAAGAATGTGCTCGCGCCATGTTTGCCGGCCGCACGCGGTATTCGAACGGTCGAGGTGAACCCTCCGTGGTGGATGCGCTCGTCGGTAAATATAGTCGTCGGCGCCCAGGTGTAACCTCCCGCAACATCCTCTGTTTTCCCGGGACGCAATCTGCCCTGTTCGTGGTGATGATGGGACTTCTGGACGCCGGCGATGAAGTCCTGGCCGGAGACCCGTCATATGCGACTTATGAAGGGGTCGTCGCCGCGACCGGTGCCCGTCTCGTTTCCGTACCGCTTCGGGCGGAAAACGGGTTCCACATGCAGGCTGGCGATCTCGAGGCCGCGATCACGTCGAAGAGCCGCGTTGTCCTGCTCAACACGCCGCACAATCCGACCGGCGCAGTCCTGTCCGCCTCTGAGCTCGCGGAAATCGGCGAGGTCTGTCGGCGTCACGATCTCTGGATCGTCTGTGACGAGGTCTATGAAGAACTGACTTTCGGCGACCGTTTCGCCTCGCCCTTCGACAACCCCGACCTCGCAGACCGCACAGTCGTCGTCTCCTCAATCTCGAAATCCCACGCGGCACCCGGCTTCAGAAGCGGTTGGGCCGTCGGCCCGGCGGAATTCTTCGATCATCTCCTGCCGGTTTCCGAAACCATGCTGTTCGGAACCCAGCCATTCATCGCCGACATGACGGCCATGGCATTGACCCAGCCGATCGGCACGGCGCAAACGATGCGCGCCAACTATCAGTCGCGTGCCGAACTGATGGTGAACCGGCTGTCCCATAGTCCAAATTTGCGCACCCACCTTCCTGAAGGCGGCATGTTCGTCGTCCTCGATGTCTCCGGCACCGGCCTCGACGGTCATGAGTTTGCGCGCCGCCTGCTGCACGAGGAAAACGTTTCGGTGATGCCGGGGTCGTCCTTCGGCGACGGCGCTCGCGACCTGATCCGCATCTCGCTGACGGTTCCCGAAACGACCTTGAACGAAGCAGCACGCAGGATGGTGAGCTTGGCCGGCAGGCTGTCCTCCTGAGCCTCGTCACGCAAAGACCGGGCGTGAAGTTCAGGCAAAGGCAATTGCGATGTGCTTGAAGCGGGGGCTTGGCCACCCGGTTGAAATAAGGCATAAAAACGCCAATTCAACGACCGGGAACCCGCAGACAGTCGAGTTAGTTCAACCGCCAACGGTTTCAGGCACATTGCGGCGTTTTTCTGCCTCGTTTGTCATCCAAAAGCCAAGCTTCGTGAACTGTTCCGACAACTGCGGTCTGCCCGAGCTATCCATTAACCTGTGAACCCGAGATTCAATCCTTCATGACGCTGCATGTCCCATCGCGCGACCTCGAAACCAAGCAGATCGATCACAATGATTCGATCAGATCTGCCTATTTCACCATCGAGGAACTGCAAGAAAGCGCGGCTTCTCTGGCACTGAATGGTGCCGATCACCTGCCAGGCCTGATCGATTTCGACTTCTTTGCGCGACACAAGGAAAACGAGCGGGAAATCCTGCGCGTCTACCGGGCGACGGCTGCAGACGTCGAAGCGGGCGCGACGATCACGCCGGCAGCCGAATGGTTGCTCGACAATCACTACGTCATCGAAGAAGCCATCCAGGAAGTCCGTCGCGACTTCCCGAAGAAATTCTATCGGCAATTGCCGACGATGAAGGTCGGCTCGCGCGAAATCCCGCGCACCATGGCCATGGCATGGCTCTATGTGGCGCATACCCATTCGACCGTTTCGCGGGAGAGCATGACGGCCCTTGTCGACGGGTATCAGCGCCACCAGACGCTAGAAATCGGTGAACTCTGGGCGCTTCCCTCCATCGTGCGCTTCGTCCTCATCGAAAACCTGCGGCGCATCGCCATACGCGTCGACCGCTCGCGCCGCATGCGCGGCAAGGCCAATGAAGTGGCCGACGAGATTATACGGCTGAACGATCCGGTCGCAGCCGCCGCCTATTTGCGGCAGATCGAGCCGCTGGCTGACGACAACACCTTTGCAACCCAGTTCCTGTATCGTCTTCGCAACGGCTCGCAGAACACCAGCTTCGCCGTCGAATGGCTAGAAAGCCGGCTGGAAGCAGCGGGGCGCACGGCGCAAGAGGCGATGGACGCCGAACACAACCGCCTGTCCTCCGGAAATGTCACGATGGGCAACATCGTGCGCGGCCTGCGCGAGATCGACGACAAGGAATGGTCGGTCTGGGTGGAGGAGGTGAGCCGCGTCGACCACATCCTCGGCCAGCATACGGACTATCGCGAACTCGATTTCGGATCGCGCAACGCGTATCGAAACACCATCGAGAAGCTTGCGCGCCGGTCGGATCGGAGCGAGATCGAGATCGCCCAGACCGCAATCGATCTGGCCACGGCCACAGCCGGGCCGGACGGCAAGCTCGATGTCGGCGGCTACCTCGTCGGGTCGCGACGCAAAGAACTCGAGGCAGCCATCGGCTTTCGGGAACCTGTATCCCGCGTACTGACAGAGGCCATCAAGAAACTCAACTGGCTCTCGATCGCCGCCCCGGTAATTGGCCTGACCATCGCCGCTCTGATGATCATCGGGCATTTCCTCGGCCAGGCCGGTGTATCGACGCCGCTGATCTTCGTCCTGCTGGTCATGGTCTCCCTGCCCGTTTCAGAAGGCGCGACGGGGCTGTTCAACACGCTCATCACCTTCTTCATGAAGCCGACACGGCTGACGGGTTACGAATTCAAGCAGGGCATCCCGGAGGATGCCCGCACGCTGGTCGTCGTTCCCTGCATGATCTCCAAGCGTGACGATGTGGACGAGTTGATCCGCAACGTCGAGGTGCACCACCTGACGAACCCGCATGGCGAGATCTATTTCGCCTTGCTCAGCGACTGGAAGGACAGCCAGGTCGAAGAGACCTCTGCCGACATCGAAGTCCTTGATTACGCGAAACGCGAGGTCGCGCAACTCAACAGCCGCTATGACCAGGATGGCAAGACCCGTTTCTATCTTCTGCATCGCCGCCGCCTCTACAATCCGGCGGAAGGCTGCTGGATGGGCTGGGAGCGCAAGCGCGGCAAGCTGCACGAGATGAACCTACTGCTGCGTGGCGACCGCGATACCTCTTATCTGCCGGGCGCCAATATGGTGCCGGACAATGTCCGCTATGTCATGACTCTCGACGCCGACACGCGCCTGATGCGCGACGCGGTGACCAAGCTGGTCGGCAAGATGCACCATCCGATCAACCGCCCGGTCATCGACCCGAAGAGCGGACGTGTCGAGAGCGGCTATGGCGTTCTCCAGCCGCGCGTCACGCCGTCGCTCACCACCGGCAAGGACGCCTCCGTCTTCCAGCGCATCTTCTCGATGAATCGCGGCCTCGACCCTTACGTCTTCACCGTCTCAGACGTTTACCAGGACATCACCGATGAAGGCTCCTTCACCGGCAAGGGCCTTTACGACGTCGACGCCTTCGAAGCGGCCATCAAGGGTCGGATCGATGAGAATTCCGTCCTCAGTCACGACCTTCTGGAAGGCTCGCTCGCCCGCTGCGCGCTGGTCACCGACGTCGAGCTGGTCGAGGACTTTCCCACGCGTTACGAGGTAGAAAGCTCACGCCAGCATCGCTGGGCGCGCGGCGACTGGCAGCTCCTGCCCTATATCGGCGATCCGGGCCGCGGCATCACCGCCCTTGGCCGCTGGAAGATGATCGACAATCTCCGCCGTTCGCTGACCCCGATCGCCTGGTTCATGGCCTCCGTCCTCGGGTGGGCAACCATGGAGCCGGTCGGCGCCACGATCTGGCAGCTGGTGCTGATCTTCAGCCTCTTCGTCGCCCCGACACTTTCGCTTCTCTCCGGCATTATCCCGCGTCAAACGGACATCGTCCCGGCAGCCCACTTCCAGACCCTCTGGTCGGAAGTTCGCTCGATCAACGCCCAAGTGGCGCTGCGCATCGTCTTCATCGCCGACAATGCCTGCATGATGGCCGATGCAATCGCCCGCTCGCTCTACCGCCTGCTGGTCAGCCGCAAGCTGCTGCTCGAATGGCGCACCGCCGCCAGCGTCCAGTCGGCAGCCCAGGGCTCGATCACCTCCTACTACCAGAGCATGCGCCACGCCCCGATCCTGGCCATTCTGTCTGTCGGAGTCGCCGCTCTTCCGGGCGGATACGGCTATCTGATCGGCCTGCCTTTTGCTCTCCTGTGGGTGCTCTCCCCGCTGGTCGCCTGGTATGTCAGCCAGTCCGCTGAAACCGAGGACAGCCTTGAGGTCCCGGCCCATGTCTCGGCTGAACTGCGCAAGATCGCGCGGCGCACCTGGCGCTATTTCGAGACCTTCACCACGGCCGGCGACAACTACCTGCCGCCGGACAACTTCCAGGAAACGCCGGAGCCCCTGGTCGCACACCGCACCTCGCCAACCAATATCGGCGTCTATCTGCTGTCAGTCGTATCCGCACGCCATTTCGGCTGGCTGAGCTTCGAGCAGACCATCGAGCGAATGGAACAGACGATCTCCACCATCGACCGGATGGAGAAGTATCGTGGGCATCTCTACAACTGGTATTACACGGATACCCTGAAGCCCCTTGGCCCACGCT
>JARXAQ010000219.1 GCA_029865825.1 Rhizobium sp. | reverse complement strand
ATGTCGGTTATTCGCAGATCGGGACCGCGTATTACTTCGGCTTCTTTATCGTGATCATGCCGCTGCTTGGCCTGTTCGAAACGCCGAAGCGCATCCCGAACTCGATCACCGAAGCGGTTCTCGAAAAGAGCGGCAGATCTGCTGCGGTCAAAGCCTGATAGCGCGAGAGAGGGAAACAACAACAATGAAGAAGCTTCTCACGAGCCTCGCGCTCATCGCTTCGATGGCTGGCTTTGCCGGCCACGTCGTGGCCGCTGAAGAGGGTGATCTCGCACATGCCGCCGAGCATGCCGCCAAGAGCGGTCACTATCCGATCCTGAAGCCCAAGGAAATCGACTGGTCCTTTGCCGGCCCGTTCGGCACCTATGACAAGGGTCAGTTGCAGCGCGGCCTGAAGGTCTACAAGGAAGTGTGTTCGGCCTGCCATTCGATGAATCTCGTGGCCTTCCGCACGCTGGAAGACCTTGGGTATTCCGAGGATCAGGTGAAGGCATTCGCCGGTGAGTATGAAGTCCAGGACGGACCGAATGCCGACGGCGAAATGTATGCTCGCAAGGCCGTTCCTTCCGACTACTTCCCGTCGCCCTTCCCGAACAAGGAAGCGGCTGCTGCCGCCAACAACGGGGCTGCTCCGCCGGACTTCTCGCTGATCGCCAAGGCGCGCGGCGTGACCCGCGGCTTCCCGCAGTTCGTCTTCGACATCTTCACCCAGTATCAGCAGGGCGGTCCGGATTATATCCACGCGCTCTTGACCGGGTACCAGGAACCACCGGAAGGCGTGACTGTTGCCGAAGGTACGCATTTCAATCCGTATTTCGTCAGCTCGGCCGCACTCGCCATGGCTCAGCCGATTTCGGATGGCCAAGTCACCTATGACGATGGTTCGCCGGAGACTCTCGACCAGTATTCGCAGGATGTCGCCGCGTTCCTGATGTGGACGGCAGAGCCGCATCTGGAAGACCGCAAGCGCATGGGCTTCATGGTCATGGTTTTCCTCGCCATCTTCACGGCGCTGATCTACCTGACGAAGAAGTCTGTTTATGCGAACAAGGAACACTGATCCGCGTTGATCGGTCTCAGTTCAGAAAGGCGGTCTTCGGACCGCCTTTTTTTGTTGGGAGGGCATGCCGATCTTGGTATGGTCCGAGCAACCTCATTTCCCCGACATCCGGATACCCAATGACCAAGAAGTCCCATGAACTTGCCGATGCGATCCGCTCCATTCCCGACTATCCGAAGCGCGGGATCATCTTTCGCGATATCACCACGCTGCTCGGTGATGCGCGGGCGTTTCGCCGGGCGATCGATGAGCTGGTGCAGCCCTATGCGGGCCTGAAGATCGACAAGATCGCCGGTATGGAAGCGCGTGGCTTCATCCTGGGCGGTGCCGTTGCGCATCAGTTGTCGGCCGGGTTCGTGCCGATCCGCAAAAAGGGCAAGCTGCCGCATGAAACCGTGCGGATCGCCTACAGCCTGGAATACGGCGTCGACGAGATGGAAATTCATATGGACGCGGTGAAGCCGGGTGAGAAGGTCATCCTCGTCGACGACCTGATCGCGACCGGGGGAACTGCCGTCGGTGCCGTACAGCTGCTGCGGCAGATCGGGGCGGATGTCGTCTCGGCGTGTTTCGTCATCGACCTGCCGGAGCTCGGCGGCCGCAAGAAGCTCGAGGCGCTCGGCGTCGAGGTTCGCACGCTGGTGGAATTCGAGGGGCACTGAGCCCCCCGCATCGACCGGGCGCTGCCGTCCGGTCGAGCCCTCGCTGGTGCCTTAGCGCTGAGCCAGCGCCAGTTTTCCCGCCATCGCCAAGAAGCCACCGGCGAGCAGCCGGTTGACGAGACGCATCCTGTGCGGCTGCGTCACAAGCCCATTCCGCATGGTCGCGGCGGTCAATCCGTAGACTGCGAAGACGACGAAGGTGACGGCCATGAAGACGAGGCTCAGGCCTGCCATGGTTGCGAGCGGCGACGGGTCTGTCGGGGCGACGAATTGCGGCAGGAAGGCGAGGAAGAAGAGCGACAGCTTCGGGTTCAGGAGGTTGATCAGCACCGCCTTGCGGATGATCCGCCAGGCCTTTTGCCGGGGCTCTGCAGTCGCATCGGCGGCTAGGCCGCTTCTCCAGAGGCCAATCGCCATCCAGATCAGATAGGCGATGCCGGCAAAGCGGATCAGCTCGAAGAGGCGGGGTTCGGCGGCGACGAGGGCGGCGAGCCCGAGGGCGGCCGCTAGCATATGCGGGATGATGCCGAGCGTGCAGCCGAAGGCGGCAATGATGGCGTCGCGGCGTCCGCCTCCGAGTGCGGCGGCAAGCGTGTAGAGCGCTCCGGTGCCGGGCGTGGCAACGATGATCAGGGTGGTCAGAAGGAAATCGAAGGTCATGCCTGTCTCCTGCGGTTGGCAAGGAGAGCATGCAAGCTGTCAGGCGCTTCGGTCTTGTACAGGATTGCGGGTCAGCCACGCGCTGCGATAGGCGCCGGGGGTGAGGCCGAAGCGACGGCGGAATTCGCGATGCATGTGGCTCTGGTCGACATAGCCGCAGGCGGCGGCGACTTCGGCCGGGGAGAGGCCTTCAGCGAGCAGCCGCCGGCTCAGATGCGCGCGGCTCTGCATGTGGTAGGCATGTGGGGTGAGGCCGGTGTGGCGGTGAAAGGCGCGGATCAGCTGGAAGCGGCTGAGACCGGCGTCGCGGGCGAGGGCGTGCAGATCGACGGCGCGCGCCGGGTCGTCGTCGAGGCGTTCGCGCACCCGGCGGAGCGAGGCTGGCAGGGGAGGCGGCGATGTCGTGCGGCGGCTGAGCGTTCTGCCGAGGAGGAGGATGAGCGCCTCGCGGACGGCATCCGCCTCGCACATTGCATCCTCGCCGGCCAGCCGGTTGTGCAGCTGCCTCAGTAGGTTGCGGATGGCCGGGTCGGCAAAGACGGGAAACTCGAATTCCAGATCCATGGTCGTCGAGACGAGGTCTGAGACGCTCTCGGAAACACGTTCGGGCGTCAGATAGAGCATGTGCCAGCTGCGGGTCATTCGGCCGAGCGGTGCGCCGTCATGCACCTCGCCGGGATTGACCGTGATGAGTTGACCTGCTTCCGCTTCCACCTGACCACGTCCGGAGGCTGAGATCTGGCCACCGGCGGAGAGAAAGCCGATGCCATAGGTGTCGTGTGTGTGTTTGGGAAAGACATGGGCGCTTGTTGCCGAGACCGCTTCCAGGCCGGCGAGAGGTGTCGGGTGGAAGCGGAAGTCGGCCATGGCGTCAGCTTGCCAGGGCTTTGGCAATGTCTGCCGCGAATTCAGCGGGTGCCGTGCGCGGGGAATAACGCGCGATCGGCTGGCCGTCGCGGCTGATGAGAAATTTGGCGAAATTCCAGCCAATCTCGGTGCCCTGTTCGGCGCCCGGCGTTTCCGCCTTCAGATAGGCGTAGAGCGGATGGGTGCCTTCGCCATTCACCTCGATCTTGGAAAAGAGCGGGAAGGTCACGGCGAACTGGGTTTCGCAGAAGAGGGCGATTTCCTTTTCCGTGCCGGGTTCCTGGGCGCCAAACTGGTTGCAGGGGAAGCCGAGCACGACGAGATCCGGGTTTGCCTTGTGGAGGGCTTCCAGGCCCTCATATTGCGGGGTCAGGCCGCAGGCGCTCGCGGTGTTGACGATGAGCAGCACTTTGCCGGCGTAGTCGGAGAGTTGCTTCTGCTGGCCGTCGATGGTGGTCACGGTGAAATCGTGGGCGGTCATTCCGGTTGTTCCTCGTCGGGGAAGAATTCGATCAAGTTGCACTTGAAGCGGAGCACTGTCTCGCCGTGCTGGTTCACAGCGTCGGACAGGGCTGAATTGAGGATGTAGCGGCGCTTGCCGTTTACAACGCGGCTTTCGAGCGGGCTCATGAAGAAGGTGATGGTGTCCCCGGCATAGACCGGTTTCAGCCATTGCAGTTCGGAAAAGCCGGGCGAGGGGCCGAGCTTGGGCGGCGCGAGGCCCTCGGCCGTCAGGCGTGTTTTCTCGCGCTCGATAAAGCCGATGAAGCTCTTCATCCAGTTGGCGCAGGTGTGCCAGCCCGACGCGCAGAGCGCGCCGAAGACGTAATTCTTCGCGGCTTCCGCATCGAGGTGGAAGGGCTGCGGATCGAATTTTTCGGCGAAGCGGATGATGTCTTCGGCGGTGAAGGTGATCGAGCCGAGTTCGAGGCGCGTGCCGGCGGGGTAGAGGTCGAGCAACTTCATGCCGGCATCTCCGACGCTTCGCGCCGCCGCACCATGACGGCATTGCGGGCCTTCATGACGGTTTCGCCGCGCTGGTTGTGCAGCTCATGGCCGAAGGTGACGATGCCGAGATGCGGGCGCGAGCGCATGAGCCTGGCCTCCTCGACGATGGATTGGCCCGAGAGCGTGTCGCCGGCAAGCACGGGCTTGCGCCACTGCATGAATTCGATGCCGGGTGCGCCCTCCGACGCGGCCTTGAGCACATAGGCGTCGATCATCATGCGCATGAAGAGGCTGGAGGTGTGCCAGCCGGAGGCGGAGAGTCCGCCAAGGATGCTGGCGCGGCCGGCTTCCTCCGACAGATGCATGGGCTGTGGGTCGAACTCGCTGGCGAAGGCGATGATTTCCTCTGCCGTCACGGTTCGGGGGCCAAGGCCGAAACTGCGTCCCTCGGTGAAGTCTTCGTAGTGGAGCTTGTCGTCCGCCATCCATCACTCATCTTTTGGTTCAAGCCTGTACGGTTTCTTAGCCGGTCTTTGGCTTGCGGTCCATGGCGAGGCTCAGGGAGCGGAAGGCTGACGAGGCGGTGTGAAGTCATGACCGTTGACCAGGAACTGTCCGTTTTCGGTCATGGCTAGATCCCAGTACATGGAACCATCCGTGCCCTTGGCAGCAAAGCCCTTTGCCATCAGGGCGAAGAAGGCGGCCTGGCCGAGCTGTGGATCGCTCTTGGCACGGTCCTGGAGGTGGGCGATGAGGGGATCGAGGCTCGGCGTTGTAAGCCGCATCTCTGCTGTTGCGGCGCTTCCCTTGGTGCGATAGGTCGCGGTGCCGGAGAGCTGTGCCTGGTAGAGATCGCCGGTCAGTGTCATCTTGTTGACCGAGACCGGAATCTTGTCGTCGGGAAGCAGGTAGGATGTGATCAGGCCGGTCTGATTTTCATTGAGTGCCGCCGGATTGGCAAAATCGACAGTCTCGAAATAGTAGCGCCAGGGTGTCTGCACGTCGATCCCGGTCACGGTCATGTCCAGCGCGATCGTATCCGGCACGAGCTTGGCATAGCTCGGTGGAAGCTGTCCCCCGGTGTCGACCCCTTCGATGTTCATCTTGAAGTTTATGGACGACAGTCCGGTCAGGTCTTTCCACATCACGTCGTAGTCGATCTTCTCGAGACCGAACTTGGTCGCACCCTGCGCGATGCGTGTCTGGTCCAGACGGCCCTGCATGGAGATTTCCGTTCCGAAGGGCATCAGCTGACGGATGTCCTGGCGCAGGCTGTCGGCGATCGTTGCAGGGGCCTTGCCATCCTGCGCCTGGACCAGCCAGGCGGTCAGCAAGTCCTGAAGGGCGCGATAGGGCATGGCTTTGATGGTCGTCGTCGACTCATTCCTGTCCATCGACATGTCGTTGAGCGAGCCGGTTTCCCGCCGACCGACTTCCACCGCCTTCGAGACGAGATCGAACTTTCCATCCGCGACATTGCTGGTCGACTGCGACATGATCCAGCGATCTACCGTGCGGTGGCTTGCGCTGGACGGCGTGCTGAAAGCCAAGTCGAGCCCGGTGATCTCGGTCTCCATCGATTTCATGTAACGGAGATCGGGGTCGCTGACGCCAGAGCCCTTGATGGAGCCCGCCCGTACGTCGACGTTCATTTGCCCTGCAGCTGTGGTGATTTTCGCCTTGATCGCAATGTTTGCCTGCTGTGCGAGCTTGAACGTGCCGTCGGGCTGGGGTGTCAGATGGGTGGCGAGGGGGACTGCTCCCTCCGTGGTCAAGCCCATGCCTTTGAAGAGATCGAGCAAGCGTTCGGTGTCGAAGATGAGATCCACACCGTCACCCGCCGATTTGGCCGTGAACAGTGTGGCAAGGTCCCCTTTTAGCGGGAACATTGCGTCGATCTTCTGCTTGACGGCGGCGGCGGCCGCTTCTCCCGTTGACTGAGCCTTGGCCGACAAAGGGAAAACGGCCGCCGTGAGGGCGACCGTCATTTGGATCATGGATTTCAGCGTCATTCTAGGTCCCGAATCGCGCGATGGCAGGTTGTGTCGGGACGGAGTAAACGCGATCAGGTGTTGAAGCGGAAGTGGATGACGTCGCCGTCATGCACGACATATTCCTTGCCTTCGTCGCGGCCCTTGCCGGCTTCCTTGGCGCCGACTTCGCCCTTGAAGGCGATGTAGTCGTCATAACCGATGGTGAAGGCGCGGATGAAGCCGCGTTCGAAATCGGTGTGGATGACGCCGGCGGCGTCCGGTGCCTTGGTGCCGCGGACGATGGTCCAGGCACGGCATTCCTTCGGGCCGACGGTGAAATAGGTGATCAGGTCGAGCAGGTGGTATCCGGCGCGGATCAGGCGGTCGAGGCCGGCTTCGTCGAGGCCGAGGGCCGAGAGGAATTCAACTGATTCCTCTTCCGGCAGCTGGGCGACTTCGGCTTCGATGGCAGCCGAGATGATGACGCATTCGGCGCCCTGTTCCGTTGCCATCTTGGCGACGGCTTCGGTGTGCTTGTTGCCGGTGGCGGCATCGCCTTCAGCGACGTTGCAGACGTACAGAACCGGATGCGAGGTCAGGAGGTTCAGGCCCTTGAGGATCTCGATCTCGTCTGCAGCCAGGGTCTTCAGGAGAAGACGGGCGGGCTTGCCTTCGTTCAGCAGCTTGACCACGGCTTCCATGATCGGCAGCTGGGCGGTCGATTCCTTGTCCTTGGAGGCGGCGCGCTTGCGGGTCTGATCGACGCGGCGTTCCAGGCTTTCGAGGTCGGCGAGCATCAGCTCTGTCTCGATCGTGTCGGCATCACCCACCGGGTCGATCTTGCCTTCGACATGGGTGATGTCGTCGTCTTCGAAGCAGCGCAGCACGTGGACCACGGCATCGACTTCGCGGATGTTGGCGAGGAACTTGTTGCCGAGGCCTTCGCCCTTCGAGGCGCCGCGCACAAGGCCGGCGATGTCGACGAAGGAGATGCGGGTCGGGATGATTTCCTTGGAGCCCGCGATGTCGGCCAGCTTCTTCATGCGGGGATCTGGAACGGCCACTTCACCGGTGTTCGGCTCGATCGTGCAGAAGGGATAATTGGCTGCCTGGGCTGCCGCCGTCTTGGTCAGCGCGTTGAAAAGAGTGGACTTGCCGACATTCGGCAGCCCGACGATACCGCATTTGAAGCCCATGGCTCTGTATACCTGCTCGGGATGGATTTTCGTTGCCCACGCCTATGAGGTATAGGAGGGGCATGGTCAAGTGTTAGAGGCCCGAAGTGGCCTCAAGAACCGGAAGGTACCCATGGCGGACAAGGATACGGTGCTGGCGCCGAAGACCGTGACGAAGCCGAAGGTGGAAAAGCCACGGCTCTACAAGGTCATGTTGCACAATGACGACTATACGCCCCGCGAGTTCGTCACCATCGTGTTGAAGGTGGTGTTCCGGATGAGCGAGGAGACGGGCAACCGCGTGATGCTGACGGCGCACAGGTTTGGCACGGCCGTGGTGGTGGTTTGCACGCGCGAGATTGCCGAGACGAAGGTGACCGAGGCGATGGACCTCGCCAAGGAGGCGGGCATGCCGCTGTTGTTCACGGCGGAGCCGGAGGAGTGACGGCATGAGCCTGCGGACCGATTGATCCGCGATCCGGTCTGAGCCATCCTCCTCCGGGCGATGACCCCGCGCTTCAGCCCGCCGTTTGCGGAATCCGGGCGATCACCTTGATTTCGAAGTCGAAGCCGGCGAGCCAGTTGACGCCGATTGCAGTCCATGTCGGGTAGGGGGCTGCGGGGAACATCTCCTGCTTGACCGCCATGATCGTCGCGAACTGGTGTTCCGGATCGGTGTGAAAACTGGTGACGTCTACGAGGTCTGCCAGGGTGCAGCCGGCAGCGGCCAGGGTCGCTTTTATGTTGGCGAAGGCAAGTCGCACCTGTTTCTCGAAATCGGGCTCCGGTGAGCCATCGGGCCGGCTGCCCACCTGGCCGGAGACGAAGAGGAGATCGCCGGAGCGGATGGCGGCAGAATAGCCATGCGCTTCATAAAGGGCATGGCGGTCGGCGGGAAAGATCGGTTCGGGTTTGGTCATAGTGGGTCCTTTCGGGCAAGTGTCGCCGTTGCCGCCCGCGGGTGCGGGCAGGTGGATCGCTGCTTGGCTGATGCGCAAAGATTTTATATACGATGCGTATGTAGAACTATTCGCATGCAGTGCGTATGTCAACTTCACATACGTGATGTATGTGGGATCGGAGCGTGACTTGAGCCGCAGTCGCCTGGAAAGTATGGAGGAAAACCGTGCGAAGCTCGTCTTTGCGGCCCGCAAGGCGTTTTCGGAAAAAGGCTATGCCGCGTCGTCAATGGATGCGCTGACGGCGGAGGCCGGGCTGACGCGCGGTGCACTCTATCACAATTTCGGCGACAAACGGGGCTTGTTCGCCGCCGTCGTGGAGCAGATCGACACGGAGATGGCCTCGCGTGCGAAGGCCTGCGGTGCTGCAGCGGGCAAGGGGTGGGACGCTCTGCTGGGCGAGGGCGCGGCCTATATCGAGATGGCGCTCGATCCCGAGGTGCAACGGATCGTGCTGCTCGACGGGCCGGCGGTGCTCGGCGATCCCTCGCGCTGGCCGAGCCAGAACAGTTGCCTCCAGGTGACCCGGCAGGCGATCGAGCAACTGATGGCGGAGGGCGTGTTGAAGCCCGTGGATGCCGAAGCCGCCGCGCGGCTGATCAGCGGGGCAGCGCTGAATGCCGCGATGTGGGTTGCCGCCAGCGCGGAGCCGGAGCGCGTGTTGCCTCGGGCGAAGGAAGCGTTTCAGGCGCTTGCCGAGGGACTGCTGGCGCGTCCGGACACGACGACCAGCGCATAGGCGGAAACCAAAACCTTACGTTTGCTGGCTAGACTTCGGTCATGAGCCTCGATCCGCAGACGCTTCCTGAAGCCGCCACCTGGCACTACGTTGTGGCAGTCGGCGTATGCGCCGTGTTGGGTGCCGTCGGGCATGTGGTGCGCGCCGTGTTCAACATCTTGCCGGATCGCTTGTCCGATCGTCCGATGATGGATCTCGCGATCAGCGACGGGTACAATTGGGCCGACATGATCTTCAAGACCGAATATGACGAGGCCGGCTATTATCACCTCGACAGTCTGCACAATCTGCGCCTCGCCGTGAACTGGGCCATGTTCATCGGTTTTGTCATGCTTCTCCTCGTGCCCGGCGCGTCCAAGATCAACGCCTATTGGATCGATCAGGGCGTTGCCGGACTGGTCGATCTCTTCTGGTACCGGATCGAGACCTTCGAGTGGTGGTGAGGCTCGGGCCTCAATCCCCCTTCGGACCAAACAGCTTTTTCAGCATATCCGCCATCGGGCCGGTCTCCGGCAGTTTCTTCGGCTGCTGCATGTTTCCACGGGCCTGACGGATGTGGGACTGGGCGGCGGGTTTGGGTGCCTTGGCCGGTTTGTCGTCGTCCGGTTTTGAGCCGGTGGCCAGCGCCAGCTTGTTGAGGAGCTGGGAGTCTTCGCCCTTCACCAGCATGTCGGCATTGTCAGCGAGGGCTTCGAGCAGCGGTTCGAGCCATTCGGCGTCGAGCTTGCCGAAGTCGCCGAGCACATGGCCCTGGACGCGGGACTTGTCGCCGGGATGGCCGATGCCGAGGCGCAGGCGCCGGTAGTTCTGGCCACAATGGGCGTCGAGGGACTTGATGCCATTGTGCCCGCCATGGCCGCCGCCGGTCTTGATGCGGGCCTTGCCGGGCAGCAGATCGAGTTCGTCATAGATGGCGGTGATCGCCTCCGGGCCGAGCTTGTAGAAGCGCATGGCCTCGCCGACGCTTTCGCCCGACAGGTTCATGAAGGTCTGCGGCTTAATCAGCAGGATCTTCTCACCGGCGATGGTGCCTTCGGAGATCTCGGCCTTGAACTTCTTTGCCCAAGGCGAAAAGCCATGGCGCGCCTTGATGGCGTCCACGGCCATGAAGCCGATGTTGTGGCGGTTGCGCGCATATGTCGACCCGGGATTGCCGAGTCCAGCCAGGATGATCATCTGCATTCCCGTTTGTCAGACCTGGCTTTCCCCACCGCGAAACGGGGCTGTTGTCAAGGGTTGGCGACCAGCTCCGGCAGTTTTGCCCGGTCGAGGCCGTAGCTTGCGAGGATCTTCGCCTGGGTGCCGTCGGCGATCAGGGCGTCGAGGGCGGCCTGCATCTTCGCTCGGAGGTCCTCGGGGAAATCGGGATGGCAGGCGATCGAGAAGGTCTGTTCGGTGAAGACGAACTTGACCTCGATCGGCTCGCCGGCTTTCTCCAGGGCGATATAATGCTGCTCGTCGACCGGCATCAGGTCGATGCGGGCGCTTTCCAGCTTCTTGAGGGTGAGCTTCAGATCGGTCGCGAGGTCGATCTTCGTAAAGCCCTCGTTTTTCAGCAGGGTCTCGGTGTAATCGTCGCGCTGGGTGCCCACGGTATAGGCCTTGGCCTGTTCGACGGTACGCACGTCAATACCGCCTCCCTTGCGACCGATCATCAGGTTGCGGCCGATGGCGATCGGTTCGACCCATTGAAAGCGGCCGTCGCGTTCGGGTATGTGGGCGGCGGTAAAGACGCAATGCATGGCGGTGGTTTCTGCCAGCGCGATTGCCCTGGCCCACGGCATCATCTCGATGGAATAAGGGATGCCGACCTGCTTCATTATCATGAGCAGTTGGTCGTAACCGGCTCCCTTGATTTCAGCGCCCTCGCGGAAATTGTAAGGTGGGTAATCCTCGGTGGTGAAATGGACGGCATCTGCGGCGGCGACCGGGGCCGCCGCCAGTGAAAGCAATAGTGTGAGTACTTTCATTGCGGTTCCCTCTTTCGGTGGGTTTCAGCCCGCCGACACCTTGCGGTGTCGGGCCGGTTGCGTGGCAGCTCGATCAATCAGCGTGGATACGGCCTGCGGGCGGGCGAACAAATAACCCTGGCCGTAGTCGACGCCAAAATCCGCGAGGATCTGGCGCTGTTCGTCCGTCTCGATGCCTTCGGCGACCACCGTGCACTCCATCTTGTGCGAGATGGCGGTGATGCCTTCGACGAGCATGCGGCTCTTGTGGCGCAGTTCGGCGTTGTCGTCGGAGAGCGCCCGGATGAAGGACTGGTCGATCTTGACGATGTCGACCGGGAAGCGGTTGAGATAGCTCAGTGAGGAATACCCCGTCCCGAAATCGTCGAGGGCGAGCCGGTAGCCGTAGCGGTTGAATTCGTCGAGGATCGTCAGGATCTGCGGGTTGTCGTGCAGCAGCGTCGCCTCGGTGATCTCGATGACGATGCGCTTCGGGGCGATGCCGTATTGCGTGGTCAGGGCCGCAAGCCGGACGGGGAGCGACGGATCGAATTGCAGCGGCGAGAAATTCACCGCGAGATAGATGTCATGGTCGCCGGTCGCCTCGCTCAGGCGCACCAGATTGGCGAGCGCCTTTTCGAGGACCTGGCCGCCAAGCCGCGTGATGGCACCTGTTTCCTCGGCCACTGCGATCAGCGGGGCAGGGGGCAGGATGCCGCGCTCGGGATGGACCAGACGCATCAGCGCCTCGTAGCCAACGACCCGGCCGCTGCCGACCTGGACGATCGGCTGAAAGAAGGCATCGAACCAGTCGTTGGCCAGGCCCTCTTCGATGTCGTGCTCGGTTTCGGCACGCTGGCGGGTGTGGTCCTGAAACTGGGGATCGTAAAGCTGGGCGCCGTTCTTGCCGTCGCGCTTCTTGCTGTACATTGCCATGTCGGACTTCTGCAGAAGTTCCGAGGCATTGCTCGCATGGCGGGGATAGAGCGCGATGCCGATGCTGGCGCTGAGCCGCACGCTGGTGCCGTCGATGACCATGGGATCAATGAAGACGTCGCAGAGACTGCGGGCGAGTTGATGCGCGACGGTTTCAACGTCGCTTGCCCGCACCAGAATGGCAAATTCGTCACCACCCAGCCGTGCCGCGATTCCGCCCGGTGGCAGAAGGGCCGCCATGCGCTCGACGAAGGTGCAAAGCAC